>JAUXFZ010000315.1 GCA_030622585.1 Myxococcales bacterium | reverse complement strand
TCGAGCCAGAGGCGTTGTTCGCGATACTCCGCACGAAAACCGTCGTATACGTCGGCGAGCGTCACGACGACCCCGCCGACCATGGGGTGCAATATGCGATCCTTCGCGCACTGCACCGTGACGAGGCGTCCCTCGCGATCGGAATGGAGATGTTTCAGACTCCGTTTCAGGAACCACTCACCGAGTGGAGTGCGGGGCTGATCGACGAAACCGTTCTGCGCCGGGAAACCGAGTACGACGATCGCTGGGGCTTCGACTTCAGTATGTACCGGCCAATCCTCGAGTATGCCCGCAACCGCGGTATCGAAGTGATCGCCCTCAACACGCCGCGCGAAGTGGCCTACGCGGTCGCAAAGGACGGACTCGATTCGCTGTCGGCGGAGCACGCGTCGGCGCTGCCGGAGCTCGATCTCGCCAATGAGGAGCACCGCGCGCTCTTCGATTCGGAGTTCGACGCGGGCGAGCACGCGGTCGGAGACGGCGTGGACCAGTACTACGAGGCGCAGGTCGTGTGGGACGAGACGATGGGCTCGCGTGTCGCCGAGACCCTCAGCCGGAGCGATGGGCCCGCCAAGATGATCGTGTTCGCCGGTCGTGTGCACGTGAAGCGCGGTCTGGGGATTCCCGACCGAGCGGCCAAGCGGGGGGCGGCCCCGTACGCCGTCGTGCTGCCGGTCACCGACAAAGAGCTCAAAGCCGAGCTCAAGCGGCCCCCGGAAGAGCGTTCCGCCGATTTTTTCTGGGCCTTGGGCCGCTGAATTCCTGCCTGTTTGCGCTCGGGGTCCGGCCAAACTAGAACACGTTTCAGTTTCGGCCTGCCCGGCCGGGCCTGATGCGTTCGAGGCCTCGCGCTCGGAACGCCCGAAAGGAAACTCGATGATCGATTGCTTCATCTACGATGCGGTGCGGACCCCGCGCGGCAAGGGACGAAAGAAGGACGGCGCCCTCGCCGATGCGCCACCGCTGCGCATGGCCAAGACCGTGCTCCAGGCGTTGCCCGAACGCGGCGGCTTTGACAGCAAAGAGATCGAAGATGTGATTCTGGGCTGCGTCGAGCCCGTCGGAGAGCAGGGCGCCAACGTGGGTCGCATGGCGGCGATGCTATCGGGGTACGACGACAGCGTTCCCGGCGTTCAGCTCAATCGTTTTTGTTCGTCGGGCCTCGAGGCGGTGAACATCGCCGCGGCGAAAGTGAAGGCGGGCGACGTCGATTTGATCGTCGGTGGCGGGATGGAGAGCATGAGTCGCATCTCGATGGGTGCCGCCGGAGGCGCGTGGGCGACTGACCCGGAGCTCGCGTGGGACAGCTCGTTCGTGCCCCAGGGGATCAGCGCGGACCTGATCGCGACGAAGCAGGGGTACAGCCGCCAGGACGTGGACTCATTCGCGGTGGAGAGCCAGCGTAGGGCAGCCGCCGCGTGGGAAGGCGGATACTTCGACAAGTCGATCGTCGCGGTGAAGGACAGTATTGGCGTGATGACGCTCGACCGCGATGAGCACATGCGTGCTGGAACGACGCTCGAAGACCTCGCTCAGCTAAAGCCCAGCTTCGAGATGATGGGCCGCAACTTCGGTTTCGACGCCGTGGCGATCGAGAAGCACCCCGAAGTCGAGCAGATCAACCATGTGCACCACGCGGGCAACTCGTCCGGTATCGTCGATGGCGCGGCAGCCGTGTTGGTCGGCAATGAGGAAGCCGGCAAGCGCCTCGGCCTTCAGCCGCGGGCGCGAATCGTGAAATCCGTGACCGTGGGTAGCGAACCCTGCATCATGCTCACCGGCCCGACGCCCGCCTCGCGAAAAGCACTCGCCAAGGCCGGCATGCAGACCTCGGACATCGATCTTTGGGAGATCAACGAAGCGTTCTCAGCGGTCTGCCTGCTCTTCATGGAGGAGATGGGCATCGACCACTCGGTCGTCAACGTCAATGGCGGTGCGATCGCCTTCGGTCATCCACTTGGCGCGACGGGGGCGATGCTCATCGGGACGATGCTCGACGAGCTAGAGCGCCGGGACCTCAACACTGCGCTGATCACATTGTGCGTCGGCGCAGGCATGGGCACTTCAACCATCATCGAGCGGGTTTAGGACAATGGCGATCATCGAATATCGAGTGGAAGACGGCGTTGCGATCCTCACCTGGGACGACAAAGACCGTCCTATGAACGTGCTCAGCGGGGACGCGCTCGCGGAGCTGAGTGCTGGGGTCGAAAAAGCCGTCGCCGACGATGCTGTGAAGGGCATCATTTTGACTTCGGGGAAGCAGGGCGTGTTCGTCGCGGGCGGCGACCTCCAGCAAATCGAATCGCTCGGCTCCGGCTCCATCGATGCCGCCGACCTCTTGAAGCGCACGAGCGCGGTTCTGGATCAGCTTCGGCGGATGGAGACATGCGGTAAGCCGGTGGTGGCAGCGCTCAACGGGGTGGCCCTTGGGGGCGGTTACGAAATCGCACTCGCGTGTCATCGGCGCATTCTCGTCAATCAGCGGCACGCGCAGGTGGGCCTTCCGGAGGCTGGTCTGGGTTTGATGCCAGGCGCCGGGGGCACGCAACGATTGCCGCGGTTGGTCGGCGTCCAGAGCGCACTGGGCCTGATCATGCAGGGAAAGCAGCTCAGCCCCGACCAGGCGCTCGAAAAAGGTCTCGTCGACGAGCTGGTAGAACCGCAGGGTCTGATCGCGGCTGCGAAGAAGTGGATCAACGAGGATGGCAATGCGACCCAGCGTTGGGACGAGAAACGCTACGAGGTGCCCGGTGGCGGCGCGGACTCAGTGGTGTTCGCCCAGACGATGATGGGTGCGAATGCGATGACCCATGCCAACACTCACGGAAACATGCTCTCGCAGCAGGCCATCCTGCAGTCGGTGTACGACGGCCTGGGGCTTCCCATGGATCGCGCCGGCAAGGTGGAGACGCGGCAGTTCATTCGCGTGCTGCAGGACCCGACCGCCCGCGCCATGCTCCGGACCCTATTTTTCAGCCTCCAGGAGTGCCAAAAGGGCGCGCGCCGACCGAAGGATGTGCCCCGATTCGACGTGAAGAAGGTCGGGATCATCGGTGCGGGCCTGATGGGGCAGGGCATCGCGCAGGTATCCGCCAAGGTCGGGATCGATGTCGTATTGCTCGACCGCGACCTCGCGAGCGCCGAGCGCGGCAAGGAGAAGGTCAGCAAGACGCTCGATCGCCGTCTCAAGAAGGGTCGCACGACTCCGGATCGCGTTGAAGGGATCCTCAGCCGCATTCACCCGAGCGAAGACTACAGCGACTTCAAGGGCTGTGACGTGGTCATCGAGGCGGTGTTCGAGGACCGCGACATCAAGGCTAAGGTCACCAAGGCCACCGATGAGCAACTCGGCGACGACGCGATCTTCGCATCGAACACCTCGGGACTTCCGATCACCGACCTTGCGCAGGCATCGAGCCGTCCGGAGAATTTCGTCGGCCTTCATTTCTTCTCGCCGGTCGAGCGCATGCAGATGGTCGAGATCGTGGTTGGCAAGCAGACCTCGCAGGAGACGCTTGCCAAGGCCTGGGACTACATCCTCAAGATCAAGAAGGCGGGCATCGTCGTCAACGACAGCCCGGGCTTCTACACGAGCCGCGTGTTCGGCACGTTCATCTCCGAAGGAAACCACCTCCTGGTCGAAGGCGTGACGCCTGCGTTGATCGAGAACGCGGCAGCGTCCGCCGGTATGCCGATGCCTCCTCTGGGTATTTCCGATCAGGTCGGTCTCGGGACGATGCACAAGGCCGCCAAGCAGGCCGAGAACGACGCGACGGCTGACGGCAGACAGTGGGAGCCGTCCCCGGCGCAGGCGATCATCGCCTCTCTCATCGAAGATCACGATCGATGGGGTGCGCATCCGCCTCCCAGGGAAGACGGGACCGCTCGCACGCCGGGCGGCTTCTACGACTATCGGGAGGGTGGCAAGAGCCTCTGGCCAGAGCTCAGCACGGCAATGAGCCGTTGGATCGAAACCAACGACGAGCAGCCAAGCGTCGACGTCGTGCGCCGTCGCTACCAGTTCGTGCAGTGCCTCGAAGCGGTCCGCTGTCTCGAGCAGGGGGTCATCACAGATGTTCGCGACGGCGATGTAGGGGTCGTCATGGCCGTGGGCTTTCCCGCCTTCACCGGCGGGCCATTCACGTACATCGACAACTACGGCGTGACCGAGTTCGTTCGTGACGCAGACGAGCTGCGCGCCCACTACGGCGAGCGTTTCGAGGCGCCGAAGCTTCTCCGCAAGATGGCAGCCGAGGGGCGCACCTTCTATTCATAGTGCGCGCCGCTCAGCGGTAACCTGCAGCTTGGAGCGCGAAGAGATGGGCGTACTTCCCGTCCTCGCGCATCAAGGTCTCGTG
>JAUXFZ010000480.1 GCA_030622585.1 Myxococcales bacterium | reverse complement strand
GAGCGCGAACGAGCTGTCGGAGCGCGTCGGGGTCGATATGCCGATCACCCGAGAGGTCTACGCGATGCTCTACGAAGACAAGCCGCCGTTGAAGGCCGTGGTCGACCTGATGACACGCCCCATGCGAGCCGAGCGCGAGTAATGGAAAGTGGGAGCTTTCGGCCAGTATATCTGATCCTGGTGCCTGCCATCCTCGTCGCGGCTGGAATCCTCGGCTTCTACACGTTTCGGTCGGCCCGCGAACACACTCAGCTCGGAGAGCAAACGATCGCACAGTCACTGCTTTCGGTAGCCCAGCATCGCGTCGAGAGTATCGAGCGCTATATCGATGTCGCGGACCGCACGACCGCCGGGCTCGTCGATCCGAACGACTCGAGCACGCTGGACACGGAGTGGTTGCCTCAATCCGCGACGCAGACCCCGAGCATCACGTCGGTCCTCTTGATCGATCAGGACGGTAACCTGATCCAATGGGCCAGCCGACAGGACAAGAAGGCACGCAGGGCTTTTCTGCGCACGTTTCGACAGCAATTGCTCAAGTCGCTCGACCTCGACTCTCCGGATCCGCACCTGCTGCGACACTCACAGGAACAGATCGACGGCACGAGCTATCTCCTCTCGTACCGGGCATACGCAACGCTCGCCGGCCAGATCACCTACATCGTCGCTCATCACGACACGCAGTATTTGGTCGATCGAGTCTTCCCCATGATGTTCGTCGCCGACGAGACGGCGCCGCTCTACAACATCGTCGACGAAAACAACCAGCTCGTATTCGGACCCGACCTCTCCGAAGCCGGCGTCTATACGGTCGCCCACCGCTTCCCGACCACCCTCTACAGGTGGCGCCTCCAGGTTGCGCCGCGTCAAGCCGCACTCCTACAGGCACAGGGACGCTCTCTTTTGCGCGGAGAGACCGCGCTGCCTCTGATGTCGTTTGCAATCATCTTGCTCAGCGCCGTGTTCTTCATCTACGCCGCGGAGAAAGAGCGCCGGCTCAACGAGCTCAAGAGCGAGCTGATGGCCAATGTGTCACATGAGCTCAAAACCCCTCTGTCCGTCGTCCGGATGTTCGCTGACATGCTCCGTTCCGGCCGTGTCCCGAACGAGGCACGCAAGGTCGAGTACTTGGACATCATTTGCCGCGAGTCGGAGCGCCTCACATCGCTCATCGACAACATGCTCGACTTCTCCGCCCTCGAGGGGGGCAAAGGGCCCTATCACTTGAGGCGAGGGGATGTGGGAGACGCGGTCGACCGCGCGCTCGATGCCTTCCGCTACCGTAGTGAACAAGATGGGGTGGAAATTCACCTGCAGAGGGAGGAGGTGCTTCCCCCAGTCCTGATCGACCAGGAAGCGATCGCTCTCGCGGTCATCAACTTGCTAGACAATGCGGTGAAGTACGGTGGGCAGACGCCGGTCGAGCTCGAGCTCACCGCGAAACGCTCTTCGGTGGACGTCGCCGTCCGCGACCACGGACCCGGCATCCCAAGCGACGCGCTCCGCCGGGTATTCGAACGATTCTACAGAGGGCCCCACGCCACCCCGACCCGGGGATCGGGAATCGGCCTGTCGCTCGTCAAGAACATCGCGCAGGCGCACGGCGGGCGGGCGTGGGCGAAAAACGCAGCCGGAGGGGGCGCCGTCGTCGGATTCTCGATCCCCATCGCCGGCGGCCGAGCCGGCTGAGCGCGGCGCCTTTGCCGCACGACGAGACTGCGGCTATCTTCGCCACGATGTCAGAAGACGAACGCGGTATCCTCCTCGTCGAAGATGATCCGGCGCTCGCGCTCGGTCTCTCCGACAGCCTGCGCTTCGAGGGATACCGCGTCGTCCACACGGCCAAGGGTGAAGAGGCAATCGAGCTCGCTGCGTCCGAAGACATCGGTTGCGTCATCCTCGACCTCATGCTCCCCGACCTCAACGGGTATCAGGTCTGCGAAACGATTCGCAAAATGGACCCCATCCTGCCGATCCTCATGCTCACGGCGCGCGGACAGGAGGCGGACAAGATCCGCGGCCTCGAGGCGGGCGCCGACGACTACGTGACCAAGCCGTTCTCGATTGGTGAATTGGTCGCGCGAATCCGAGCGCTCTTCCGGCGCGCGGGGCGCTCGGTGCGACCTTCACAAGCCGAGATTCGGATCGGCGACATCAACATCGAGACGGGCTCTCAGACCTTGACGCACGGCTCCGAGACGATGCACCTGTCGTTTTACGAGGTGGAGTTGCTGAAGTTCCTTTGGGAGCGCCACGGCGAACCGGTGTCGCGAGACGAAATCCTCGACAAGATTTGGGGCCTCGAAGCCGGCCCCAACAACCGAACGGTCGACAACTTCATCGTCAAGCTGCGCCGCAAGATCGAACCCCATCCCGACCGGCCAATACACATCCTGACCGTGTACGGCATCGGGTATAAGCTCGTCTGTTGATCGCATGGGGACCGGGCTCACCACCTTGCTTTGGTATGGGCTGTGCGGCGGTGCCGTGCTGCTGACGATTGTCGTGGGTGGAGGCCTTTTCATGTGGGGAACGCGCCGAGAGAAGCGGAATCGCACCAAACTGCCGCCGTCTTGACCTGGTGCAGGCCGGTCGTTACAACCAAGCCGCTTACGGGCGAACTTTGCTGGACCAGGAGAGTCTTTGCCGGGAAACGAACAACGAGGCGCGCTTGGCCGCCGGCTAGCGATAGGCATCTATTCGATTGCTTTGGCCTACTTGGTCATCGTGGGCTTCGCCTCTGTCATTCCTCAGGTCTTCTGGCCTGAAAGCGACGAATCGTTCGACCTCGAATGCGCGGACGGCCTGCAGCTGCTCCGCCATGAGGTCGATGAGGCCCGGCTCGCCTACCTCGAGACCAACGAAACCGACGGGACGGCCCTCCGAAACACCCTCGAATCTTGGGATCTCCGTCTAAATGCGCTGGCCAAACGGTGCGAAAAGGACCAAGTAAGCCTGCTCAATCAATATCGACACCGTGTCGAGCTCGGCCTGCAGAGGTATATGCGTGAAGACGCGCCTCTGGCCAACCGCGTCACTGAGGCGCTGGGCTC
>JAUXFZ010000274.1 GCA_030622585.1 Myxococcales bacterium | reverse complement strand
TGCGACCCGTCCGCACACATCTGCTCCCAATAGTCGACCGCCTCCCAGATGCCGCCTATCGCTTCGAGGCCGTCGATGATCGTCGGGTCGACGTCGATTTCCCAGGGACACCCGTTGCAACAATTCCCGCCCGGCACCGTGGGATGGTTGATCGAGAAGAGCGAGCCCTGGTCGCGGTACTGCTGGATGGCCCCCTCGGTGGTCACGCCTCGAACGCCGACTTTGTGATCCACCCACTCGGTGGCGCCGATCGCGTTGGCGTGCCCCGCATAGGTGGTCCACTCCACCCCGGGGATGAGCAAGATCTCCGGGTAGTCCGGCTGCACACTGGCGTAGAGCGTGAGTCCGCTGTTGGTGTTGTGCTCGGAGAGCATGATGAAGTCGAGGCCCACCTCCTGTGCAAACTCGAGGGTCCTGCCAATGGTGGGGGTGGCGTCACCGCTCTGACGCGAGTGCACGTGGAAGTCGCCAGCGTACCAGCGCGCCTCGCCGTCCAGAACCCCGGGGTCCTCGTAGGGAGCACGGGGCTGGGGAGGCAACGTCGCGACGGTTCGCAGAATGATGTCGACCTCGTATAGCGCCGGAGTCTCGGCAATCCGCGCTTTGCCGACGACCACTTCCCAGATGCCGGCCGGCATCGGACCGGGAACGTAGCTGCGTGACGCTGCTTGGACGCCCACGATCGCGGGTTGGCTATTGCCGCCACCCCATCCGCGGAATCCATTTGGGTCGTCGAGCCCCCAATCGAGAATATTCTCCGAAGAGAGATCATCGTGCTGAACCTCGATCTCGACGATTCCCTCGGGCACTTCGAACTCGAGGAAGAAATGCGTCTCTGCGCCGTCCGGGACGGTGCCTTCGATGTGAATCGGAGGCGGATCCTGCGCGTGCGCCACGTGGGTGGTGAGAACAAGATAGAGCGCGGCGGAAACGAGATAAAATGGCATGAGGCCGCATTGGAACCCACATTGCCGATGGCATCAAGCACCAAGGGCGCGACCCATGGCTCGGCCGCAATGCTAGGCTTCCAACGTGCGCCCAGTCCTCGATCTGCACGTCGAAACATTCACCCGCGACGGCGTGGACATCCTGCGCGACATCCGCTGGCAGGTGATGCCCGGGGAGCATTGGGCGGTACTCGGCGCCAACGGTGCCGGCAAGAGCTCTCTCCTGTCGATCGTGGCGGGGTACGAATGGCCTAGCCGAGGTCGCGTCGCGGTCTTGGGCGAGACCTACGGGAGCTGCGACATGCGCGCGCTCAAAGAGAGAATCGGCTGGGTGAGTTCCGCGCTCTTCGAGTGGCTTCCCTCCCGGCAAAGCGCTCGACAAGTCGCGGCGACTGGCATTCACGCCACCATCGGCAGCTGGCACGCGCTGAGCGCACAGGACCTCATGCGAGCCGACGACGCGCTACGGAGCATCGGTGCATTTGCTTTCCGTAACAAGCGTTACGGCGTTCTCTCGCAGGGAGAGAAGCAACGGGTCATGATCGCCCGAGCGCTCATCACCAAGCCAGACCTGTTGATTCTCGACGAGCCGTGTGCCGGACTCGACCCGGGCGCCCGCGAGCGATTGATCAACGACGTGGACCGAATGTGCGCCAAGAGAGGCGGTCCGACGCTGATCTTGGTGAGCCATCACGTCGAGGAAATCCCCAGACACGGCACCCATGCTCTACTCCTCAAGGACGGACGCGCCCTCGCACTGGGCCCGCTAAACGAGGTCCTAACAGACGCACACCTAACCGACCTCTACACCTACCCATGCAAAGTCACCGCCTCCAACAACCGCTACACCCTAAAATAACGGGGACAGGCTCACTATTTTAGGAGGCCTTTGCCGGGGACGAAGTTTATTTCTAGGCGGGTGCCGTCGGGGTCTTCGAAGAGGATGGAGTAGTAGCCTGGGGCCCACATGGCTTCTTCGGGGGGGTGGATGATTTCGGCGCCGAGCTCTTTGATGAAGTCGTAGGCCTCGTCGACGCCTTCCCGCGTCTTTGCGCGGAAGGAGATGTGGTGGAGGCCGACGCGTTGTTGGTCGAAGCGCTCGCCGCGGTGCTCCTCGGAGGCTTCACGAATCCCAAAAGCCGTGCGGCCGCCGACGCAATAGTACGTCCCCGGAATGTCCATGACGTTCTTCATTCCGAGGAACGGCAGGAGATTGCTGTAGAAGGCGCGGGCCCGATCGAAGTCGCCGACCGTGATGAACGTGTGCGCGATGCCGTTGATCTCCATGATGCCCTCCCCTACCGAAGCTCGGACGACCGCTTGCCGAGGAGTCGTCGCGCGATGATCAGCATTTGAATCTGCTGGGTGCCTTCAAAGATATCGATAATCTTGGAATCCCGGGCCCACTTCTCGAGGAGCTCCTCCTCGGAGTACCCGACGCCTCCGCACAACTCGACGCACCGGAGCGTGATCTCGTTGGCCACGCGTGCTGCCTTGGCCTTGGACATCGACGCTTCGGTCGAGTTGGGAACCCCGTTGTCCGCCATCCAGGCCGCTTTGAGCATGAGCAGACGGCCTGCTTCCCACTCTGCCTCCATGCGTATGAGCTCGGCTTCCGCCGCGCGCTTGGAGAGGAGGGGCCCACGGTAGCGAACCTTGATCCCCTCCCTGCCAAGGAGCTCGCGCGTGTGTTCGAGCGCCGCGCGCGCGACACCGACGCCCATCGCGGCCACGACGGGTCGCGTGTTGTCGAACGTCTGCATGACGCCGCTGAAACCCTTTTTCGTATCGATGTCAGACGTGCCCAGCAGGTTGTCTTTCGGAATGCGGCAGTCCGTGAGGGCGATGCTCGCCGTGTCGGAGGCGCGGATGCCCATCTTCTTGTCCAGGCGAACGACCTCCATGCCGGGGGTCCCCTGCGGAACCACGAACGACTTGATCGCCGCTCGTCCGAGGTTCCGATCGAGCGTCGCCCAGATCACCACCGCGTCTGCGCGGCTACCTGCCGTGACGTAGATCTTCTCGCCGTTGAGCACCCATTCGTCGCCATCGAGCCGTGCCGTCGTGCGGATGTTCGCAGAATCTGACCCGGCGCCCGGCTCCGTGATGGCCATCGCCGCCCATACGCCATTGAAGCGCTCTTTCTGCTCGGCGCTCGCGACCGCGGTGATCGCCGCGTTGCCGAGGCCCTGGCGCGGAATGGACAGCGCCAAGCCGACGTCGCCCCAACACAGCTCGGTCATCCCGAGACATGTGGACATGTTGGCGCCATTGCGGACACCCTGCTCAAAGCCCTGTTCCCGTTGGAGCGCATCGATGCCGGTGCCCTTGTTTCCGCCGCCCGCATTGAGCCCGTCCATCAGGGCGGCGAGCATGTCGAGCTCTTTTGGATACTCGTGCTCGGCGCGGTCGTACTTGCGCGAGATCGGCCGGAAGACGTGCTTGGCGACCTGGTGCGCCTGGCTGACCACGAGCTCGAGACTCTTCGGGAGTTCCAAATACATCGTTGAATCCTCTACAACAGCAGGTTTCCGTCCATGACCCCGATAGAGCGAAGCTGGCGATACCAGATCTCCACCGGATGGTCCTTGATGAAGCCGGCCCCACCTAAGAGCTGAACGCCATTGGTTCCAATCTGCATCGCCTTGTCGGAGCAAAGCGTGCGCGCGAGGTAGGCCTCACGCCGACATGCCAAGCCCGCATCGATGCGGCTCGCCGCTCGGTACACCAGCATTCGCATGGACTCGATCTCGATGCCGATGTCCGCGATCATGAAGGCCACCGCCTGCCGATGTGAAATCGGCTCCCCGAAGGCGATGCGCTCGTTGCAGTACGGAATGGCGTAATCGAGGAGGGCTTGCGAGGTCCCAAGCGCCATCGCTCCCCACGCGATTCGCGCCCGGTCGACGGCGTCGTCGTAGGCCGCCCCGCCCTCTGCCCTGAGGGCCGCCTCGCCGCCGAGTATCGACTCTGGACCCACGCGGACCTTGTTGAGCTTCAGGCGTCCGAGCCCCGCAGAACGCAACCCCATTGCGGGTTCTTGCGTCACTTCGACGCCGCTCGCCTCGGCTTCGACGACGAAGAAACGAGCACCGGTCTTGGGAACATCTGCCGCAACCAAAAACCACTTTGCGCGTTCGGCCAACGCCACCATCGACTTCTCGCCGGTGATCACGAAATCGGTGCCGCGCTTCTTCGCGGTGGTGCGCGGCTCGCTGGGATCGAACAGTGGATGCGGCTCCACCACGGCAACGCTTGCCGTCGTGTCTCCTTCGAGGAGCGAAGGGAGTAGGCTCGCCCGTTGATCTGCATCGCCCCAATGGACGAGGGCGTTCGCGAACGAGAGCGGGGAGAGCGCGGCGTACGCCAAGCCCATGTCGCCCCGCGCGAGGTCCTCGATGATCAGCATCTGGGACACCGCCGACACCTGCTCCGCCGCCCCGCCCATCGCCTCGGGAACCGCCATCGCGACCGCGCCGAGCTCGGCGAACGTATCGACGAAGTCGTCAGGCGGAGCCGAGCGATCGTCAGCCTCTCGTGCGGCGGGCTGCATCAGGTCGTCGGCAAATCGCCGGAGCGTGTCCCGCATGAGCTGCTGCTCTTCGCTCAGGCTCAAGTCGAATTTTCTCGGTTTGCTCGGGCGGTCACCGGCACGCTTGGGTGAGCGTCGTTTGGCCGCCTTCGCCGCGGTCTCGGCCGCACGCTTGGCGCCTTCGTAGACGAGCCGTCGTGCGCGCGCTTCCAAGCCCAATCGTTCGACAAGGGGCGAGTCTGCGATGCGGTTGAGAACGCGGAGACCGCCGCCCATCACCTCCTCGATGATCTTTTGGTTGTCCACTGAAGGATGCTGCGCCGCGGCTGA
>JAUXFZ010000285.1 GCA_030622585.1 Myxococcales bacterium | reverse complement strand
TGTGTAGTCGGGAGTGTCGGGAGCATCGCGGTGATACCCGCGGTTGGCGTGCACGTAGCCACGCACACGCCTGCATCGCACGCCCCTGGAAGGCCGCTCGCGTCACAGATCGTGCCATCCATCTCAGGTGTATGGACGCACGAGCCATCGACGGGATCGCAGTCGTCTATGGTGCAGTCGTTGCCGTCGTCGCAGTCGATGCCGTCACAGAGCATCGCGTCCTCGCAAACGCCCGACATGCAAACGCCGCCCACGCCGCCAAAGTCACATACGGTGCCATCCATCTCCGCGGGATTGTCGCAGGAGCCGTCGACTGGATCACAGAGGTCGGCCGTACACTCGTTGCCGTCACTGCAGTCAATGCCGTCACAGAGCCCCGCGTCCTCGCAAACGCCCGACATGCAGATGCCGCCCACGCCGCCGAAGTCACACGTGGTGCCATCCATCTCCGCGGGGTTGTCACATGTCCCATCGGCCGGATCACAGAGGTCTTCGGTGCAATCGTTCCCGTCGTCGCAGTCGACATCCATGCATAGGTCAGGCACGCCGCCTGTTCCGCCCACGCCGCCGTCGCCGCCCATGCCGCCGTCGCCGCCCATGCCGCCGTCGCCGCCGACTCCAGCACTGCCCCCGGATCCACCCGGGCCGACATCCCCGCCGTTTGCTGTGTCACAGCCATACGCGGTCAACGCCAAAGCAAGCACGAACACACCACTCCATCGATTCGTCATGCGCGTAAGAATAGACGAGGTGACCGATAGGCAGAAAAAAACAGCGACGCCTCGGCCCCATTTTACCAAACCGACGGCAAAATGTCTCGCAGCCTAATTCACGTGGGCTTCGGTCGCGCCGCCTAGCGGGCGTCCCTGGCGCGCATGATGCTCGACCGCCGCGCGCACGAAGCTCGTGTACAATGGGTGCGGCAGGTGTGGCTTACTCTTGAACTCAGGATGGAACTGGCATCCGATGAAATGTGGGTGTCCTGGGAGCTCGACCATCTCGACCAAACGATCATCGGGAGAGACACCGCACAGAACTAGGCCACCCTCCTCCAGCTGGTCGCGGTAGGTGTTGTTCACCTCGTAGCGGTGGCGATGGCGTTCGCTGATCTGGGTGGTGCCGTAAATTTCGGCCGCGAACGATTTTGGCCTGATGTTGCAGGGATACGCACCGAGGCGCATGGTCGCGCCCTTGTCCTCGACACCGCGTTGGTCGGACATGATGTCGACGAGTAGGTGGTTGGCATCGCGGTCGAACTCGGCGCTGTTCGCGCCTTCGAGCCCACACACGTTACGCGCATATTCGACGACCGCCATCTGCATGCCAAGGCAGATCCCAAAGAAGGGGATGTTGTTCTCGCGCGCAAACTGAATCGCGCGAATCTTGCCTTCAGAGCCGCGGTCTCCAAAACCGCCGGGAACCAAGATCGCGTCGTGGCGCCCGAGCCGAGCTTCGAGGTCGCCACCTTCCAGGTCTTCGCTGTCGACATAGTCGAGGTCGAGCTTCACATTGCACTCGAGCGCGGCGTGCACCAGCGACTCGTGGAGCGACTTGTAAGAATCGCGCAAGTGCACGTACTTACCGACGAGCGCAATCGAGACGTGACCGCGGTCAGGAGCGTTGAAGCGCTCGACCGTCCGCCGCCAAAGCGAGAGGTCCGGGTCCCGCGACCAGATGTTGAGCCGCTCGGCCAACAGGCGGTCGAGCCCCTGCGCGTGAAGGGTCAACGGCAGCTCGTAGATCGTTCGCACGTCCGGCGCGGCGAACACGGCTTGAACCGGCACGTTGCAGAAATGGGCGATCTTCTCTTTGAGCTTGTGTGGAAGCTCCCGATCGACCCGGCACAGGAGGAGCTCCGGCTGAATGCCCAGGCCCAGAAGCTCCTTCACCGAGTGCTGCGTCGGCTTAGTCTTGAGCTCACCGGCCGCAGCGATGTACGGAATGAGCGTCACGTGCACAGACACGCTGTTCTGCGGGCCAAGCTCACCGCGCAGCTGACGGACTGCCTCTAGAAACGGCAGCGATTCTATGTCGCCCACCGTGCCGCCGATCTCGACGATCGCGACATCGACATCGCGTGTCGCCTCGCGGACGCGGGCTTTGATCTCATCGGTGATGTGCGGAATGACCTGAATGGTCGCGCCAAGATACTCGCCGCGGCGCTCCTTTGAGATCACCGAATCGTAGATCCGGCCGGTCGTGAAGTTGTTTGCCTTGGTCATCGTCGCTTTGGTGAAGCGTTCGTAGTGACCGAGGTCGAGATCGGTTTCCGCGCCGTCGTCGGTAACGAACACCTCACCGTGCTGAAAGGGCGACATCGTGCCGGGATCGACGTTGATATACGGGTCCAACTTCATGTTGGTGACTCGTAACCCTCGTGCTTCGAGGAGCGCGCCCATCGAAGCGGCTGCCAGGCCCTTTCCGATTGAGCTGACAACACCCCCCGTGACGAAGATGAACTTAGTGTGTCGCGCGTTCATCCGGTTGGGGCTCCTCGAACAGTGCGTGTTGCACGCAACATCCCGGACCGTAGAGGCCCGGCTGGACGGTGTCAACGGAACTCTCGATCGGAGTTCCCGATCGCGGGATTGTGTGAATTTTTTAGCGGCGCGAATCGCCCGGATCTACGGGGTCTGCGATCAACGAAGCACGCGTCACCCCTGCACTCCCGAACCGCGCGCGCAACGCATGCGTCGTCGCTGCCAAGCGCTCGCGCCGCACCCGCCCCTCGTCCGGGAAAAGCTCGGCATCGGGATGCTTGGTCAAACCGGAAACCGAAACCCCCGTGAGCCGCACACCAGTGCCGAGCGCATCGAATCGCCCGAGGAGATCGCGAGCAGTCTCGAAGATCGCATCCGTGTCCGCGACTTCCCGGGAGAGTCTAGCTTGACGCGTGCGAACGCGGTGATCTCCATACTTGATCTTGAGCGTGACCACCCGCGCCCAGAGTCCCTTGTCGACGAGACGGTCGGCCACCTGCATCGATTGACGCAAGATGGGCTTGAGGAGCGCATCGGTCGTGGTGAGGTCGTATTCAAACGTCGTCTCGCTTCCGAGGCTCCTTGGTGGTCTTCCTACCACTACCGGCCGCTCGTCGAGTCCTCGCGCAAGCTCGCGCGCAACCGGGCCCCAACTACCAAGCAGCCGCTCCAGCGTATGGGTGTCGGCGCGGGCGAGGTCGCCAATCGTTTGCATGCCGGCCGCGCGGAGCTTCACCCTCGCCTTGGGCCCCACGCGCCACATCCGCTCCAATGGAAGCGGAGCGAGGAACTCCGCAGCACCATCCGGCCGAACGACGGTCAATCCGTCGGGTTTCTCGAGATCACTGGCGATCTTGGCAACGAACTTGTTCGTCGCGACACCCGCCGACCCGGTGAGCCCGATCTCGGATCGGACGTCTTGCTTGATTCGGCGGGCAATCTCCGGGCCGTCCCCAAACAAGGCTCGACTGCCGGTGACGTCGAGAAACGCCTCATCCACAGACAGGCCCTCGACGAGCGGCGTGTAGCGTCGAAACACTTCGAAAACCTTGCCGCTCAGCTCCGAATAGCGCGCCCGCCGGGGCGGCACCACGATCGCCTCGGGACAGCGGCGCAGCGCCTCAACCATGGGCATCGCTGAGCCGACACCCGTCGGTCGCGCCTCATAAGAGGCGGCCGTCACCACGCCTCGACGCGAGCGTGCACCCACCAGCACCGGCTTCCCACGCAAATCCGGGTTGTCGAGCTGCTCCACCGACGCAAAAAACGCGTCCATGTCGAAGTGGATGACTGTACGCATGTGTCTTTTTGGGACCCTACCGCAACAAGTCTTGATCGCCAGCGCGATCAAACGTACCGTCCGACGCTATGGCGGAGCCGGGCAAGGAGAACCCCTATGCGGGGCGGTTTGGGATCTTCCGACGCGTAGACGACTGGATCTTCCACCTAGAGATGGGAATCCTTTGGTCGTTCCTCGGAGCGTCGGCAGTCATGGTGTTCCTCGACGTCACATACCGGCGTCTCGCAGCACCGGACAGCAAGGTCGGCGAGCTCGCAGCTCGCATTTTTGGCGTCAAGACTCCCGAGGGGATGGAAAGGCTGACAACCATCGGCCCGATCATCAGCGCGATCATCGGCGTGGGCCTCGTGTATTTCGCTTTCTGGACCGCAGAGAAGCATGCGACGGATTCCGGAACGCAATCCTTCAGCAAGCCGATTATCCGAACCGTCATCGCCTGCGCCGCCCTCGGCCTGCTGGGATGGGTCATGATCCGGCCGGATGTCGAGTCGCGATGGTTCTACTTGTTGCTGTACTCGATGTGCAGCGCCGCCTGGCTGTTCGGGCTGCTTCGGGAGCGAGCGCGGGGTTGGGTCTCGAAACTTCTGGCCTTCTTTGTCGTCACGGCCATCTACATCAACATCACGCTCAACTACTTCCCGGACGGCTATAGCTGGTCGAAGGAAATATCCCTCATCATGCTGCTCTGGGTCGGCTTCATCGGCGCGAGCGTGTGTGCACACGAGGGCAAGCACATTCAGGTGGGGGCACTAAGACGCATCGTGCCTCCGTCCATGTCGCGTTGGGGCGATGCGATCGGTTTCCTCGCGACGGCTGCATTCTGCTTCTTCATCGCACTTCTCGGCTACGAGTACGCAAAGG
>JAUXFZ010000323.1 GCA_030622585.1 Myxococcales bacterium | reverse complement strand
GCGCCGGTCCTATCGAGGCGACTCGCAAACGTGCTGGTGAAACGCGGCGGCATGTGCTGCGCGATGACCAGGGCAGCGTCGAGGTCATTACGGAGATGGCGGAACAAGGTGAGCAGGGCCTTCGGGCCCCCGGTCGACGCGCCAATGACGATGACCTTGCCCGGCACCCTCGTGAGCACGGAGGGCTCGCTCGCGTTCGTCTTTGCCTCGCCAACGTCGGCATCGAGCGCCAACCCCCCGAGATTCGTCCTGCGAACGGCAAGCGGAGACAACTGTTGAACGACCCGCACTTTCTCGACGAGTTGCGTTCGCAGGCTCTCGAGCGGAGCTTCCACCCCCTGAGGTTTCTCGAGGAAGTCGATGGCCCCGAGCTCGAGCGCGCGGAAAATATTCTCTTTCGCCGACAGGCCAGAGACCACAATGACGGGAAGCGGATGCCTGTCCATCAGCAGCTGGAGGAATTCGAACCCATCGAGGCGCGGCATCTCCAGGTCCAGAGTGATAAAATCCGGCGGGTTCGCCTCGACGACCCGGAGGGCGTCCGCACCATCGCTCGCGATATCCACGTGTGAAACGCCCGGTATCTCGCGGAGAATCGCTGCAATCGTGCGCCGATTGAGTGAAGAGTCGTCTACGACCAATGCGCGGAGCTCCGTCACTTAGGTCCCCCTCGGCGGCAGCTCGGTGTAGGGGATGGGCCGCCGATAGACGATATCGGTCGACAGCTGTGCGATCTCGAACGCCGTGCTCGACTGAAGCAGCGACTCACTGTGCCCGAGCAACAGGTAGCCGCCGCGATTCAGTCGCTCGTAAATCGTGTCGAGCACCTTTCGGCGGGACGCGTCATCGAAGTAGATGAGGACGTTTCGGCAGAACGTGACGTCCACGTGCCCCACGATGGCGGCCCGACGTTGATTCATCAGGTTGAGATGCCCGAAGTGGCACATCGCCCGGATCCGCGGATGGACCTGTCTGCCTTCGTCAGTGTCGATGAAGTAGCGCTCATAGTCAGGAATCATGGCCCGAAAGCTTGCCGTGCTGTACGTCGCGCCGCGCGCCTTCTGCAGCACGCGGCGTGAGATGTCGTTGCCAAATACGCGAATGTCCCAGCCCTCGAAAAGCCCTGTCGCGTCGATGAGCATGGCGATCGTGTAGACCTCCTCGCCACTCGAACACCCTGCGCTCCACACGTCGAGTCGCTTCGAGCCACGCGCGAGAGCGCGTCCTCGCACCACGGGGAGAATCTCGTCCGTGAACGCTCGAAGCTGGTAGGCTTCGCGGAAGAAGTAGGTTTCGTTGGTCGTCAGCACCTCGGCGGCCGCCTCGAGCTCGGCGTCCGCTTTGGGGTGGTACTGCAAGTAGCGATAGTACTCGGCGAAATCTTCGATGCCGAGCTGGCGAAGACGCTCCCGTAGACGCCGCTCCATGACGTACGCAGAATCATCGGCGAAGTAGATGCCGCAGAACCGATTGACGAAATCCCGAAGAAGTCGGAATTCCTTTAGATCCAGGGTCGGCCCCGCGTCGTGCAGCAAGTTCACGTTACTCTCCGAGGAGACCGATCTCGATCGCGTGCCGGACCATGGAATCGTTCTCAATGGAAAGCGCGTTGGTAAGAAGCGCGCGCGTATGCTCGGTATCGAGGTCGAGCAAGAGCTTGATCGCCAACATCCGGACATTCCACGCAGAATGCTCGAGCCCCCGGCACACGAACCGTTCGGCATCGCGAACGCTCAGCGTGTGGGCCGCGCGGAGGCCGGCTTGAAACACTTCATCGTCCGAGTGAGACAGAGCACGCTCGACGGCAGCACTGACTTCCGAGTCTCCCAACCATGCAAGGGCATCCAGCGCCGCGGCGATGACCACCGGCTCTTCGTCTTCCAGCAACGCACGAATGCGGGGAACGGCATCGCTGGCCACGCGCCGCCCTAGAGCGAGGGCCGCCTCGGCCCGAATCGGAGGGAACGGCGAATCGAGCGCCGTGCTGAGCGGGCCGTTGGCCTCTTCGGTGCTCATCTGTCCGAGCGTTCGAACCGCCGCGATCTGAACGTCGATGTCCTCATCTGCAACCGCGTAGCCGATCAGTTGAGCCACGTCGGTTGCGTTGGCCATCGCAAGAGCCTGGACGGCCGCCCGGCGGGTGCGCGGGTCGCGACTGTGCAAGCCGCGCTTGAGCACTTCGATCGCGCCGTCGGAATCCAGTCGGGAGAGTACGTGCGCGATATCGGCGCCCCCGGGTCCATCGAGGTCGGCACGTTCGAGGGCCTCCTCCACCATGGCGGGCACCCGTTTGGCGAGCGCCTCGAGCGCGCTGGTCGCGGCCGCGCGCACTAGATGTGACGAGCTGCTCAGGCACTCGACGAGCGCGCGGCAGTCCCGTGGATCACCCCACCAACGAAGGCTCTCGGCAGCGGCGGCTCGAACGGCGTCCGTGACATCGGTCAGGTCCCGTTCGATCAGACTGCGAATCCGGTCGCGAGTGCCCGCGGGAACGGCGTCGAGGTGCCGGCAGCTAAGCTCGGCTGCAAGCTCGAGCGAGAGGGCCCAAACCCGGGGCTCACCCCGGCGCAGTAGCAGCAGAGGTTCGATGAGCGCGGGCCCCCAGCCCCGGATAGCCTCGACGGTCTCTGGATTGGCCACGTCGTCCGCGACCGTTTGCAGGACAGCCTCGAGCGACGTCTCGTCCCTGCATAGAACGGCAAGATACGCGGCGCCCCGCCGCGTCGCGGTGTCCCCGTGAAGGAGAGCCTCGTGCAATGCGTGCCGAAACGACTCGTTCGAGGCGCTCAACCGGTCGATCAGCTCGGGACGATGGGTGTCCACCTGCTCGGCAAGCTCCGCGATGGCGCGAAGGGCCGCCGCGGACGTTTGAGGCGAGGGATCAACGGCCAGCCCGAGAAGAAATTCGAGTGCTTCTGGCTCGCCGGTCCTTCCGAGCAGTTCGGCCGAGATGCGACGCACGATTGCGTCTTCGACGGCCGGTTTGAGGTCTTCCCACGGCACGCGCGTCCCGAGGCGAGTCAGCCCTTCGACGATGGAGACGCGGAGAAACAGATGGGGTGTAGATAGCTGACTTTGTAGAAGGCCCTCGGCGCGGGTGCCGCCGATGCACACCAGAGCCTCGACGGCCGCGGCCGCCACGTTGGCGTCCGAACCGCGAATCAGCACCTCCAGATGATCGATCATCTGAGGGTCTTGGGTCTTGCCCATCGCCTCGACGAGAAACTTCCGCACGCCATCCCCGGCCGCGTGGCAAGCCTCGACGAATTTGTCGGCCTTGCCTTGAGCGACGACCCCGAGAACTTCGATCGCAGCGTTGCGCAGGCCGATGTTGTCGGTCTCGACCACCCGAGTCAGCAGTGCGTCGATCAACGCATCCTTCTCACGCGTTTGCGCCGCCAGCGAGATCGCTTCTCGCCGAACGCGCCAATCTGCGTCCGACAAGGCTTCCAGAATCTGGGTTAGCGGCGTCCCCTGAGGACGCAAGCTCATCCGATGGACTGCTTGACGCCGGACGTCAGGGTCGGCGGAGTGAAGCGCGTGTTCGAGCCGATCGCCGGTCACGGAGCCTCCGAAGGCACGGACGGCATCTCTTTGGGAGGAAGGTCCGTCGCCGGTGCGACGAGCCGGTCGGCGTCCAGCAAGAACACGAGCCGATCGTGGTGCCGGTAGGCTGAAGTAATACCCCGTCCGCGATGACGGTCGTCCAAGACCGGAACGTCGCGCTCCTGGGTCCCCGCTGAAGAAAACACACCGAGTACCGCATCAACGACGATCCCAACCAACATGCCTGCAGTCTCGAGTATGACCCACTTGGTTCGTCGACTCGCCTTCTGCGCCGGCAAACCGAATAGGCGGCGGAGATCAACGACCGCCACCACCTGCTCGCGATAGTCGGACACTCCGACGATGAATGGACGCTCCCTCGGCAGCTCGATGAGCGGAAGCGGGTTGACGATCTCACGGATACGCGCGACTTCGACCGCATACAGGACGGCGTCGACTTCGACCTGAATCAAGTCTTTTGCGAGTGTCGCGCTGTATGCCCGGTCGCCGCTCACTGCACTCCCCCCAGCAACGACACAGGGTCGATGAGAATCAACATGTCTTCCGCGTCGGCCGAGGAACCGGAAGGGACGCGACCGACCCCGACGACGTAGTCGGAGAGCTCCGCGCTCATTGCGCTGGCGTACTCGATCTGATTGGGCTCCATTCGGTACACTTGGAGCACGCGGTCCACCGCGACCCCGATCAATTCTTCCCCGTTGTCGACCAGCAGGACACGCCCGTATGGATCGCTCTGCTCCGCCTCGAGG
>JAUXFZ010000407.1 GCA_030622585.1 Myxococcales bacterium | reverse complement strand
GTACTCTTCTTCGCCGTACGAGATCACCATGTCGTAGATGCGCTGAAACGCATTGCGCGTGACCTGCGGCTTCTCTCGGACGATCTGAAGGTAGTCTTCGAAGGAACCTTCCCAGTGCAGATCCTGGTAGCTTTCGTAGTCCTGCAGCGCAGCTATCTGCTTGACCATTTCCCCCATAGTGAAGCCCTCCTCACCGTTCAGGGTATCACCAACCGGGATCGTTGTTAACTATCGAAGCCACGCGGCAATGCACACGGCGACCACGCATGCGAACACGAACCATCTCAACGCGCTGATCGGGACTGTGAGCATGAGGCGTACCCCGAGTCGGGCACCGACGATCGACGCGGCGGCCAGAACGAGTGCGGGCGCCCATGCCACCAATCCTGCCCACGCGAAGATGCCGAGTGAGACCGAACCGAATGCGAGGGTGATCACCAACTTGAGTGCGTTGCCGGCGATCAGGTCGTGACGCAGCGTTCCAACGAGAACGCCGAGTAGCAGAAAACCCACGCCCGCCTGGATGAAACCACCGTAGACCCCAGCGAAGAACAGGCCGACGAACGAGCGCGGCGCCTGCTGCGGGGCGAGTACGGGGCCCTGCCCGGGGATCAGGGTCTGCCTTCGAAACGCGATGAGCGCGGCCATCAGGATCATCGTCGTGAGCAGGATCGGTTTCAGGACCCCGCTGGGGACCCATGTCGCAAGTAGCGCGCCAACGACCGCGCCAGTGACGGTAGGGATCAGAATTGGAACAATCGATGTGGTGTCGAGCTTTCCCTCACGACGCATTGCGGCGGTGCCGGCGATGCTCTGTGTGACGACGCCGAGCCGGTACGTGCCGTTTGCGACGTCCGCGGGCAGTCCCAGCGCCATGAGCGCGGGCAACACGATCATGCCGCCGCCGCCGGCCATCACATTGATCACGGTCCCGAGCACGCCCGCTGCCGCGAGGAGCGCGAGGCTCTGGTAACTCAACTCCCCGATCATGGACTTTCCGCGAGCACACTATACCTCGTTTTCGTTTCTCCGTACGTGACGCACCGAACCATGCTAGCGTCCCACCGCGTGAAGAAGACCTACGTCTTGGATACCAATGTGGTCCTTCACGACCCTCTAGCGGTCTACAAATTCGAGGACAACACGGTCGTCCTACCGATCTTCGTGATCGAAGAGGTCGATCAATTCAAAAAAGAGTTGAGCGAGCTGGGGCAGAACGCGCGGCACATTTCGCGCATTCTAGACGAGCTTCGCAATCAGAATGGCCGAACCCTGGACCAGGGCGTTCCCCTCGAGGCCACCGGCGGTGAGCTCCGGGTGGCCGTTCCGGCCGAGATGCCGACACGAGCCCGTGGGCCTGGCGAGATGGACCGCTTCATCTTGCAGATGGCGCTCGACTTACGAGATCAGGATCCGGACGACCCGCTCATCTTCGTTACGATGGACACGAATCTCCGCATTCGTGCCGATGCGCTCGGGCTCAAGGCGGAGACCTACGAAGGTGGCCGGGTTTCGATCGACGAGCTCTACTCCGGGGTCGTCACGGTAGACGTGGGTCGCGATTTGGTCGACCAGCTGGCTCAACGGGAGCCCGTCGACGCCAGTGTGTTGGACGTCGAGCTCCACCCGAATGCGGGATTGGTCCTCCGCGAACGTGACCACCCGAGGCACACCGCGCTCGGACGGTTTGATCCCAAGAGCGGCACCATCGTTCCTCTCCGAGTCGGCAGGGAGGGGGTCTGGCGTGTTCGTCCCCGAAACCTCGAGCAGTACTTCGCGCTCGACATGCTGCTCTCGCCGGAGATTCACCTGGTCACGTTGGTCGGCAAGGCCGGCACCGGAAAGACGCTGCTGGCGATCGCGGCCGGCCTTCAATCGGTCGTCCAGGACGCCGCCTACAGTCGAATGCTCGTCTCGCGCCCGATATTTCCAATGGGGCGCGACGTAGGCTATCTACCGGGAACGGTGGAAGAGAAACTCAACCCTTGGATGCAGCCGATATTCGACAATCTCGAATACATCTTCAGCAGCGGGCGGGGTCGAATGTCCGAGTACCGCAACTACGAAGAACTCCTCGCTTCAGGCGTCATTCAGGTCGAGCCACTCACCTACATCCGTGGTCGGTCTCTTCCGCATCAGTTCCTTGTCGTCGACGAAGCGCAGAACCTCACTCCGCATCAGGTGAAGACGGTGATCACCCGATGCGGCGCCGATACCAAAATCGTGCTCACGGGTGACCCCTACCAGATCGATAACCCCTACGTGGATGCTGCGAGCAACGGCCTGACCGTCGTTGCTCAGCGTTTTCAGGGAGAGAACATTGGCGCCCACGTGACACTGTCGAAAGGTGAACGAAGTGAGCTCGCAGAGCGCGCGACGCAGCTCCTTTGATCGCCCGCGTGCTCGGCTGCATCGGGCCGAGCTCGACGTTGCGCTACGCCTCCTGCACGACTCGGCGAGGCGGCTCGTTGGTTCGATGACGCATAGCGATCCGCGCGAGCGACAGCGGCTCGCGCTGTCGGTGCAGAGGGGTGAGCACGCCAAACCGCGTTGGGAATGGCGCCCGGTCGCTGTCGACCGAAGCGTCTGGCGCACACTCGTGCGCGCCAGAGAGCTCGCCGCGGACGCCGAAGCATCGGATCTTTATCTCGAGAGGCTCGAGGAGCTCGAGATCGAGCTGTTGCTGCTCGAATCCCTGGGTCGCAGCAAACAGGTTCGCCCGATGGCCGCGCGGCTTTTCGGCACCGGCGGTGAGCGGCTCTTCGCAGAGTCCGAACACACCGTCCTCGACGCTGCACATGAGATCCTGACCCATACGCCTGTCGGCGAGGAGGCCAAGACCATCCCTGCCGCCTCATCGGATGGCGTCAATCTGCACGACCTCATGCTGGCCTACGCCAAACATGTTGGCTTACACATCGCGGTCCGCATCGACGCCGACCTGATCGCGAACGCGGCTGTGGGCGAACGCACCGTGTTCATCGCGGACCGGTGGTTCGGCGCGCACGAAGCCCAGCGTCTCGCGACGCACGAGGTGTACGGTCATTTGGTCTCGGCATTCAACGGGAGAGCCCAAGCGCTGGGGATCTTCGCGGTCGGCACGGCCGGCTCCTACGGCGATCAGGAGGGCGTGGCGATTTACCTCGAAGAGCTGGCAGGATTGCTCGATTCAAGCCGTCAGAGGACATTGGCAGGCCGCCTCCTGGCGACTCATGCGATGCATGCGGGCGTGTCGTTTGGCGATGCGGCCCGAACGCTGGTGAGCGAGCATGATTTTTCCGCAGCTCGGGCCGTGACGCTGTGCGAGCGAGCATTCCGTGCGGGGGGCGTGGCGCGCGACGCCGTGTACCTGACTAGCTGGTTGCGCGTGCGCCGCGCGGTCGACCGAGGCGAGACGAATCTCGGCGAGCTCCAGCTAGGGAAGGTCTCGCTGGGCGCACTGCCCGAGCTTCGGCGCCTCGCGCGCGATGGCCGCGTCACTCAGCCGGTCTACTTGTCGAACTTGGCCAGGAGCTTCGGAAGGACGGGGCCGGGCACGAGATCAGCGACGTTCCCGCCAAGCCTCGCGACCTCTTTGACGAGGTTGGACGCGACGTAGAAGTAGGCGTCGTTGGCCATGATGAACACGGTTTCGACTTCGG
>JAUXFZ010000394.1 GCA_030622585.1 Myxococcales bacterium | reverse complement strand
GCACCAGGGGGGCGGAGGCCCGCTCCAAGCCAGTGATCCGGGGCCCCCGCGAGCGCGCCCTGCCCGCAGAGGCCGAAAGCCCGCGGGCCACCGGCGTCCAGATTCGGTTTGAATTGGGACTAACCGGAGGCAAAATGCGCCTGGATTTCTAGCGGATCATCTATGGTAACCCGTTCGGAAAACCGCGTCTCGCCGTCAACTGAAAACCCAGTTCTTTCAAGCGGTTAGACCCACGCATCAATTCGCTGAACACTTCGCTTGACAGCGGGCCTTTCGCGCCTATCATTCGCTCCCTTCGACGCGTGGGAAGTTGCCCGTCTTCGAGGAATTGCACGTTTTTTCGGATAGTTATGCCAACGATCAACCAGCTCGTCCGCAAGGGGCGGAAACAGATCAAATCCAAAACCGACTCGCCGGCGCTCCAGCGGTGCCCGCAGAAGCGAGGGGTTTGTGTCCGCGTGTACACCACCACGCCCAAGAAGCCGAACTCGGCCCTTCGTAAGGTCGCTCGTGTGCGCCTGTCGAATGGCATCGAGGCGACCACCTACATTCCCGGTGAGGGACACAATCTTCAGGAGCACTCCGTCGTGCTCATTCGCGGTGGCCGTGTGAAGGATCTTCCCGGCGTCCGCTATCACGTCGTTCGCGGCACGCTCGACGCCACCGGCGCGGCTGGTCCGTCCAACACCAACAAAGCAAACCGCGTCAACAAGCGGTCGAAGTACGGCGTCAAGCGCCCCAAGAAATAATAAGACTGAGCAATGAGTCGTCGAGTAAGCGCGCCCAAGAGGCAAATCATCCCGGACGCCAAGTACGGCGACCTGCACGTGGCGAAGTTCGTCAACTCACTGATGCTTGGCGGCAAGCGATCGACCGCCGAGAAGTGCCTGTATGGCGCCTTCAGCATCATCGAGGAGCGTTTCAAGGAAGAGCCGCTCGATGTGTTCAAGAAGGCCCTCGATTCGGTCAAACCCCGAGTCGAGGTCAAGAGCCGTCGGGTCGGCGGCGCCACGTACCAGGTGCCCGTCGAGGTTCGCTCAGAACGCCGCAGCGCGCTCGCAATGCGCTGGCTGGTTCAATACTCCCGTGCGCGTGGCGAAAAGTCCATGCAAGAGCGCCTGGCCGGAGAGCTCATGGAAGCCTCGCAGGGCCGCGGCAACGCCGTGAAAAAGCGGGAAGACACGCACAAGATGGCCGACGCGAACAAGGCGTTTGCCCACTATCGCTGGTAGGATTTTTTTGGGTAGGATTTTTGGCGTCGGGGAAGGTCTACGGAAACCCCTCGGACAAGGAGCAGCAGCTGAACTCATGTCATCGCGTACATAGAGAGAGTCACCGGGAAGACCGCGACGAACGTCGCAACCGATGTGCCTCTCGAAACCCTCTCTGAGTTGAAGAAGCCCGAGGGTGGCTTCTGGGTCGGAGGGGGTTTTGTATGTGCAGCGCCATAGTCAAACGAGACGAGCTCATAGAATCCAATGGCCAGGAAGTACCCACTCGAAAAGACCCGCAACATCGGCATCATGGCCCACATCGATGCGGGCAAGACGACGACGACCGAGCGCATCCTTTACTACACCGGCGTCAACTACAAGATCGGCGAGGTGCACGACGGCGCTGCGACCATGGACTACATGGAGCAGGAGCAGGAGCGAGGCATCACGATCACGTCGGCGGCGACGACTTGTTTCTGGCGTCCTGGCGCTGGTCCGTTCAACGACGATCAGTATCGCATCAACATCATCGACACGCCCGGGCATGTGGACTTCACCATCGAGGTCGAGCGTTCGCTTCGCGTGCTCGACGGCGCCGTCGCAGTGTTTGATGCCAAAGAAGGGGTCGAGCCTCAGTCCGAGACGGTGTGGCGACAAGCTGACCGCTACAACGTTCCGAGGATCTGCTGCATCAACAAGATGGACAAGGCCGGCGCCGATTTCCCGACCGCATTTCAGTCAATCAAGGATCGACTAGGCGCGCCCGCCGTGGCGGTCCAGTTGCCGCTTGGCCAAGAGGCGGAGCTCGAGGGGGTCATCGACCTGGTCGCGATGAAGGCGAACCGCTTCAATGACGACACCCTCGGAGCGGAGTGGACTGTCGAAGAGATTCCGGCGGAGTTCAAGGTGCTGGCCGATGAAGCGCGCGCCCTGCTGGTCGAAGCGGCTTCCGAGGTCGATGACGTGTTGATGCAGCGTTACCTGGAGGGTGACACCGACTTCTCCGACGACGAGCTCATCAGAGCGCTTCGCAAGGGCTGCCTAGAGCAGAGCATCGTCCCGGTGCTCACCGGTTCTGCCTTCAAAAACAAGGGCGTGCAGCAGTTGATGGACGCGATCGTCAATTTCCTTCCGTCGCCGCTCGACGTTCCCGCGATTCAGGGTGTCGACCCCGACGACCCTGAAAAGACGATGGAGCGCAGGCCTTCCGACGACGAGCCGTTCAGTGCCCTCGCATTTAAGATCATCAACGACCCGTTCGTTGGGCAGTTGACGTTCCTTCGCGTCTACTCCGGCGTGCTCGAGGCCGGCACTGGGGTTCTCAATTCGACAAAGGGCAAGAAGGAACGCGTTGGCCGTCTACTTCAGATGCACGCGAACAACCGCGAGGAGCTCAAGGAGGTCCGCACTGGCAACATCGCTGCGGCGGTGGGCCTGAAGACGGCCACCACGGGTGACACCCTGTGCGACGCCGGCGCGCCTGTCATCCTCGAGCGGATGGACTTTCCCGAGCCGGTCATCTCGGTTGCCATCGAACCGAGGACGAAGGCGGACCAAGACAAGTTGGGGGTGGGCCTCATGAAGCTCGCTGCCGAAGACCCGAGCTTCCGCGCGCATACCGACGAGGAATCCGGCCAGACCATCATCAGTGGCATGGGTGAGCTTCATCTGGAGATCATCGTCGACCGCTTGAAGCGTGAATTTACAGTCGATTCCAACGTCGGCGCACCGCAGGTCGCGTATCGCGAGACGATCACCAAGGAAGTCGAGTCCGAGGGTCGCTACATCAAGCAGAGCGGCGGCCGCGGCATGTTTGGCCACGTTTGGGTGAAGCTCGAGCCCCTAGAGGCGGGCAGCGGATACGAGTTCGAGAACAAGATCGTGGGCGGGGTCGTGCCGAAGGAATTCATTCCCGCCGTGCAAAAGGGCATCAAAGATGCCATGACCCGCGGCGTCATGGCCGGCTACCCCGTTATCGATGTCAGAGCAACGCTGTACGACGGTTCGTATCACGACGTCGACTCGAGCCAGGCTGCCTTCGAAGTGGCGGCCTCGCTGGCGTTTCAGGACGGCGCGAAGCGGGCAGGCATTCAGCTGCTCGAACCCGCCATGGATGTCGAAGTTCGCGTTCCCGAGGACTACATGGGGGAGGTCATCGGCGACCTCAACTCGCGGCGGGGCAACGTGACGGGAATGGATGCTGTGGGTGGTGTGCAAGTGATTCGTGCATATGTCCCGCTCGCGAACATGTTTGGCTACGTCAACGACCTACGTTCCAAGACTCAGGGGCGTGCGGTGTACACGATGCAGTTCAAGGAGTATCAGGCGGTGCCACAGGGCGTCGCCGATGAAATCGTCGCCAAGGCGAAGGGCGGCTGAGGAGCTAACGATGGCTAAAGAAAAGTTTGTCCGAGACAAACCACACATGAACGTAGGCACGATCGGTCACATCGACCACGGTAAGACGACGCTGACAGCGGCGATCATGAAGGTGATGTC
>JAUXFZ010000536.1 GCA_030622585.1 Myxococcales bacterium | reverse complement strand
TTGCGGCTGCTGCGCACGAAGCGCTTCTTCCGATATGCCAACCCCTTCCGCGGGCTGATGCACGCGTTCGAGGAAGACCGCCTGTTGTTCGCCTTTGCGTTTTCGGTCCTCGGCGTGGAGACGATCCTGGGCGGAATTAGTCTGTTCCTGGTGGAACGATCGGTGAACCCCGAGATGGGCAACCTCGGGGACGGGCTTTGGTGGGCCTTGGTCACGATCACCACCGTCGGCTTCGGAGATATCACCCCTGTGACCGCCTTGGGCCGTGTCATCGGTGGCGTGATGATGGTTGGCGGGCTGTTCACGCTAGCCCTTTTTGCGGGCGTCATCGGCCACAGCCTGTTACACGCGGTTTTGAGCATCCGGGAGGAGCAGTTTCGAATGAGCGGTTACGTCAATCACATCGTCGTCTGCGGCTACGAGATGGGCAGCGGCATGCTGCTCGACGTGCTCGGTTCGGAGATCAACCTGGAAGAGCAACGGGTGGTCCTCTTCGGCCCCTACGAAAGACCGAGCGAGCTGCTACCGGAGTTCATGTGGGTGCAAGGCGACCCGACCAAGGAGAGCGAGCTCGACAAGGCTCGCATCACCCACGCATCGACCGTCATCGTGACAGGCTCGCGCCGGGTGAAGCCACAGCAGGCCGACGCGACGAGCATTCTCACCGTGTTCACCATTCGTTCTGCGCTGACCAAGAGTCCGGTGACCAAGAACCGGAAGAGGCCAGTGCGGATCATAGCGGAGGTTCTGGACTCGGAGAATGTGCAGCACGCGCGGGCAGCGGGCAGCGATGAGGTCGTCGAGACGCGCCGCGTCGGGTACTCGCTGCTGGCGCATACCGTCGTGTATCCCGGTGTTGCGGACGCCACGAGTCGTTTGGTCTTCCGCGGGCACCAGAACCTCTACGTCGGCTCGCTCCCGGAGGGCATCGACGCTCCGATGACGTTCGACCGGCTGAGCCGAGAGGTTCGGGCATCTACCGGTTGCCTCGTGCTCGGGTTTCGAGATCCCGAGACGGGCGAGGAGCGGCTCAATCCGGCAAGCGACGCGCTTGTGCCGCCTGGAGTCGAGCTCCTCTACCTCTCTTCCGAGCCCTGCTTGGCGAGTCCATGACAGTTCTCGCGAGACGGGAGCCGTTGTTGGTGCGTCCCGGCGCGCGCTTCGATTGCGTCGGCGACGGGCTGTGTTGCAGCGACATTCATGCCGTCGGTGCGCTGACCGACGAAGACTGCGAGATGCTCGCAGTGATCTCGCCTGATGCGATAGATCGCCACGAAGGGGAGGACGCCGCGGTCCTGATGATGCGGAGTGACACTGGGCGCTGTGTGTTTTGGAGCGCGGACGGATGTGCGATTCATGCTCAGCTGGGGCCCGAAATGAAGCCCAGCCCGTGCATTCAATTCCCCTTCGCGTTGACGGCGACCCCGGCCGGCGGCCGGATTTCTACCCAGCATCGATGCACGTGCCGCACGCTAGGGCCGTTGCCTCTCGTCACCGCGGAAGACGCGCGGCCCAACTTGCTCGATTCGAATGGCGAGCTCAAGCCCGAGCACGCGGTCCTCGACGACATCGCCTGGTCGGCGACCGAGTCGCTCTCTTTTGCCGAGTATGCCAGGCGCGAGTCGGAGCTCATCGACGCGCTGATAGAGGGAAGGCATCTGATGACCGCGCTCCAGGCGGAGCCCTTTCCGCAGCTCGACGCGATGACCTGGGCCGAAGTCGCTGACGAGCTGCTCGAGTTTCACGGGCCGTCGCGCGCCGGAGCTGCGGCACGTTGGTTCGGTTCGGCAATCGCCTTTCTGGTCGACCGCCACGAACCAACGGGCCTCGACCGCCCCTGGGCCGACTCGTTCGAGCAGGCAGCGGGCCGCGTCGTCGATCCGGTCTCCCCAAACCGAGTCTTCGGCGACTGGCTTGCCGACGAGGTCTGGTCGATGCGCTGGACCCGCTTTGGCAGCTTGGCCCGAGCCCGCACCGAGCTCGCCACCCGCCTCACCATCGCGAGACGCATCGCCGGCTGGCTGGACATCAGCACACCAAAGCAGGACAACATCTCCGCCGCCGAAGCCGTGATGATCGTCGATGTGATCGGCACGACGGACGTCTGGGAAAAGGCCCAGGAGGCGTTCCGGGAGCCATAGGCAGGCCCAGCCCCAGTGTCGGGGGAACCTTCCCCGGGGGAACCTTCCCAGGGTGAGTAGCGAATGGGGGCGTCGCGAAGTGTCGGTGGGAGGCATGGGAGCGGCTCGCTTCGGGTTTCAGGGGACCAATTGCTCGTTGCGCGGTCCGGAAGGCTGCTCGCACGCTGCGCAAGCCGCAGCGGTGCAGCGCCGACTGGGGGACGCCCGCTCAGCGTGGATTGATTCGCGCCACGCGGACTACGTGGCGACCGCTACGTTCGCGCACCGAGCCAGCCACCAGGTGCCGGCTGGAAACTCCACATCGGGGTTGCCGCTTCGCCACGCTTGGTACGCGAGACGATACGCCGCGCGAAAGCCCCGCAGCCGCTTCACCGCTTGCCGCCACATC
>JAUXFZ010000517.1 GCA_030622585.1 Myxococcales bacterium | reverse complement strand
CGCGATCCGAATCCATTCCGCTGCCGCCGCCACTGCCAGCGCTGCCACCCGCGCCAGCGCTTCCGCCAGTGCCGCCAGTATCGCCACTCTCGCTGCAACCCTGCGCAGCCAATGCCACCGACAAGACCATGAACACCCAATACCAATTCTTCATAGACACCCCTCCGTATGCGGTTCCTTGCCGCAATGTCACGACAGCATAGCGGGGGCCGAGTCGGGGCGGCAACATTGGAACAGGGCGCGTCTACGGGACGATGCGATACGCCATGTTGCCCACCGCAAGAGTCTTCCCGGAAGCCGTCTCGACCTCTGCGGTCACGAATGCAGTGCTGCGTCCACGCCGTCGCATCCAGCCCTCCGCGATGAGGTCTTCTTCGAAGCCGGCATCGAAATAGTGAACGTGCAGGTCGATCGTCAGCAGCTTCCTCGGCGGCGCATCCAACGCCGACATCAGAGGCCCCACCACCACCGTGTCGATGAGCGATGCAATGACGCCCCCATGAATCATCCCCGCTGGCTGGTTAAACTCAGGCCGAAACGGAAGCGAGATCCGTCCATAGTCGAGCCGCACCTCCTCGAATCGCATCCCGAGGAACTTCGGGTAGGGCGCCTGCGACATCAGGGCTTGAATGAGGAACTGTTCCTTCTCGGCGGGTAGCTTCTCGAACTCATTTGCACGCGACATGGCCGATACCTAGCATGTGCCCGCCCGGCGAGTTTGCAGCCGGGTCAAGCGTGTTCGCGGGCGAGCAAGCGCGACGCTCGCAGCACCCGTTGCCAAGAATCCCTGCTCCCTAGGAGCCACCAAGTTCATGACCACTGGGCTCCGCCCCAGCGCGAGCTCAAACGCTGCTCCGTAGGTGTGGCCGTCCGCTGTCCACTGGACGAGGTAGTCGCCAGCGGCCGCGGGGAGGGTTAGCGCACCGCCAGCCCCCACCGTGGTCGTCGTTCTGGTACGCCATTGGTCGTTCAGCAAGTGCATGACCGCTTCACCCATCGGCGTGATCTGTTTGTCGTCGCCGTAGAGGCCGACCTCGTACTCGCTCTTACCGGACACGCCATTCCACAGGCTCCAAAAACCGAACTGAGCGACGCCGGGGTGTCCCCACCAAAGGCGCATGGCGCCTGCCAGATGTGCGGCGCGGACTTCTTGGTCCTCGGGCGTGAAGACGTTGATCTCGGTGATGTGGATCGGCACCCCAGCTTCGGCAATGGTGTCGAGCGCGCGCGCATACGCGTCGAGCGGCGTGCGCTTGGACACATCGGCGCCCGGGCCAAGGTGAGCGCTCGCAGGAGTGAACTGCCCCTGAATCCCCACCGCGTCGATCGGCGCACCGCGTTCGCGCCACTCGAGCAACCGGTCGCGCACATCGTCCGCCGTTGCGCCACCGATGCCGGTGAAGATCTCGCGAATCCACTCGTTCATCACGAGGGTGGCCGTTGAATCCTCCTCCTTCGCCCACTCGAAAGCTTCGATAGTGATGCCCGGTCCGAGCCGGTCGATGAACCACTGCGCAAGCGGCTGCAGCGTCTCGTTGGTGACGTCCCAGGCCGGGATCCGGCCCTCGAAACGCGAGACCGAGTCACGAACGTGGTGCTCGAGCAGGCCGTGTAGCTCTTGGTGCTCCGCTTCGTCGAGGTTCGTATCCGGGAAACGCTCGACCACCCAGGGCGGAACGCCCGACGAAGACAGCGGCGGTCCGTTGCCCCACACGAGCACGTGACCTTTGATGTCGAGGTCCCATTGCTCACCCCAATCGAGCACCGGGTCGGTCTGGCTGTAGTCGCGAACGCCAGGCTCCGGCCCCGTGACCTTCCACTTAGCTTCGCTCTCGAGCACCGCGAAGTTGAAGTACCGCGACGCGAGCTCCGAATACCATTGCAGGTCTTCCTCCGTTTGAAACTGGCGTAGCTCGATGGCCACTCCGATCGGAAAGCCGTGACGCACCAGCTCGAGCCGCACCTCGGAACCCGGAGGGGCAAGCAGCGTCAGGGGGCGAGTGCGCAGCGACTCGGCACGCGCGTCAGCTTCCTCGATGGCGACACGCTCTTCGACCCCCAGGAGCAACAGATCCGGAGCCGCCCCCATCTCGAGCTCCGGAAACTCCGCTTCCCCAGGCGTCCCCACCAACTCGATCCCGTCGCGTCGGCCTTCATCGGATGAGTCGCATGAGCCACACAACGCGGCCAGAGCAAGAATCCACAGCCATTGTCCACGCGCTCGCATGACGCGCCCCTAGCCCACGCGCTGCGCGTCTTCGGGGTGCGGAAAGAGCAGGCCGCAGACGGACAGATCTTCATCGAGTTGCGGCCAATGAATGCCAATGCCGCCGCCAATGAGTCGCAGGTCCTCCCGCTGCTCGGGCGTGGCCTCTCGCAAACGCGGAAACCACGTGATGGGGACCTCCAGCTTCCGTCCATCCTCGAGCGCAACCCGCATGACCCCCCCAGCGAACTCGACCGCTTTCGCCAGTGGATGTTCAGGTGCCAAAATAATCATGCCAGCGCTCCAGCAAGTAGTCCCGATGCTCTTCAACGAGTCTCATGGAACGTCGAAGCTCCATGAACGTCATGTTCTTGTAGTATGCCATCGTCACGGGGCTCAACCAGTACTTCACGACGCCTCCGCCTCGCTCCACATGAACATGCGGTGGCTCCCACCCCTCATCACTAAAAAAGAACACGCGGAACCCCTCTCGCCGCAAT
>JAUXFZ010000433.1 GCA_030622585.1 Myxococcales bacterium | reverse complement strand
CCGGAGATCTTTCCCGATCCTGAAGGTGACATATCACTGTCGCCCAACGGCCATTGGTTCGTCAACGGCTATAAGAAAGGGGACAAAAACTACTACACCGTGTATCGGCGCGACGACGGCGCCTTCGCTCGCAGTGAGGGCCTCTTCAAAGGGGCATATGGAGGCGACATCCGGATTGATCCCGCACCCCGTTGGAATCGCACCAACAACGCGATCCTCGTGCCTGGCATTTCCCAAGACGGAACCAGGCAGATGTTCGTGATTCGTGTGATCAAGAGTCGTGATTGACAGAGCCACACTCCTTCGACTCATTCATCTATCTTCTTTCGAGTTGTTCCGGCAGGGCTGATTCCCAACCGGACTGGAGTTCTGTTTCGAGTTGCCTAATTAAGGCTTCATTCTTCGGATTAGCTGCAATGTTCGTGTTTTCGTTCGGATCCGTGTTGTGGTCATATAGTTCACGGCCCATCACTCGGCCATCTCTTCCCCGCCGCCAGAGGGTGTACCGGTACCTGGGAGTTCGCATCGAACGCCCCATGACGTTTCCGCGCGCGAATTGGCTAAAGGCGGCAGATTTCCAATGCCGTTCCGGTTGATCCAGAAGCGGGAGAAAACTGGTACCCTCAAGATGCTCCGGCAACTCAAGATCACAAAGGCCACAAAGGGTTGGATAGATATCGACCAGCTCTACCAGAGCATTAGAAGCTTGACTAGGATGCTTCTGGCTCGGGGCCCGGACAATCATCGGTGTAAGCACGGCGTCTTCAAAATTCGTGTGCTTGCCCCAAATTCCGTGTTCACCCATTTGATAACCATGGTCGCTCCAGAGAACGACTGCGGTGCTGTCTGCCAACCCAAGCCGATCCAATTCATCAAGCACGCGTCCAAGCTGAGCATCCATGTAGCTGATAGAGGCATAGTAGGCGTGGAGCAGGTGACGCGCCATGTCATCTGGCATCGGCCCCGCATCCGGGCAGCCGCGGAAGTTCCGGATGTAACGCCAATCGTACATCGCTGCCTCTTTGGGCGCATCAACCGGCGGCTCTGGATTCGTTGCCAGTTCTATCTTGTTTGGATCGTACAAATCCCAATATTTTCGCGGTGCGGCAAATGGTGTGTGGGGCTTATAGAAACCAACGGCCAGAAAGAACGGCTGATCCTTGACGCGCCCCAGTGTCTTGATCGCCTCGCTGGCAACCATCCCGTCGCGGTATGCATTGTCCGATACGTCCGCGCACTCGGTCAGCGACTTATTCTCCTTCGGAATACCGATGCCGCTGTTCCGTTCGATCTGGCAACGGGTCCAAAGTTCGGGCTTTAACGCGTAGATACCCGTTTTCGGCCAGAACATTGGCTCGGACCACGAGATCGGATCATATTGCGGTTCGACCTTGTCCGGGCCAAGGCCGTTATGGTGCAATACCTTGCCTATACTGCGCGTGTAGTAGCCATGGTTCTTGAAGTGCTGCGGAAGCGACACAATATTCGGCCGCGCTTCGCGGTAAAAGCTGGCATGAGCGCGGCCCGTCAGAGCGTCGGGACGAAGTCCTGACAGCACGCTGTTGCGCGACGGATGGCACAGGGCTTGCTGACAATACGCACGCGTGAACCGGGTGCCAGTGGCCGCGAGCTGGTCGAGGTGTGGCGTGACCATATAATCGTATCCCCAGCAGCCGATCTCGCATCGCAAGTCGTCGACAATGACGAACAGCACGTTTTTCTTCGATCTGTCATTTTGTGCTGTCACCTCCATGTCCTCACGCGAGATGTCCCACTTCTCCGCGATCATCTCGGCCGAGTTGAACTGCGACACCTCGACCGTGCCATAACGCTCGACCCAGCCCTTCGAGCCCGAGAAGGGGTCGGTGAAGCCGAGGTCGGTCGCGCAGGTCATCGCCGAGGAGATCGGGATCAGGTTCATCGCCTGCACGCCGCCGGCGACGACCAGGTCCTGGGTGCCGCTCATGACACCCTGCGCGGCGAAGTGGACCGCCTGCTGCGAAGAGCCGCACTGGCGATCGATCGTCGTGCCCGGCACCTCGTCCGGGAGCCCGGCCGCAAGCCAGCACGTGCGCGCGATGTCACCCGCCTGCGGGCCGATCGTGTCGACACAGCCGAAGATCACGTCCTCGACCGCCTTCGCATCGATGTCGTTGCGCTCGACGATCGCCTTGAGGACGTGTGCGCCGAGGTCGGCGGGGTGCACCTCGGCGAGGCTCCCCTTCTTCTTGCCGACGGGGCTGCGGACCGCGTCGATGATATATGCCTCTGCCATGATCGATTCCTTCTTCCTTCTATCTTGTATCTACCTGACTAGCTACCTGGCTAACTGTCTATCTACCTAAGAACCTTCCGCCTACTTCTTGCAGATCACCGATGAGCCGTGACCGAAGAGCCCCTGATTGGCGGTGATGCCCGCCTTCGCGCCCTCGACCTGCCGCTCGCCCGCCTCGCCGCGCAGCTGCCAGACCAGCTCGCACACCTGGGCGATCGCTTGGGCGGGCACGGCCTCGCCGAAGCACGCCAGGCCACCGCTTGCGTTCACCGGAATGCGACCGCCGATGGTGGTGTCACCGTCGCGCAGCAGGCGCTCGGCCTCACCCGGCTTGCACAGGCCGATGTTCTCGTACCAGTCGAGCTCGAGTGCCGACGAGAGGTCGTAGACCTCGGCGAGTGACATGTCCTCGGGCCCGAGGCCCGCCTCTTCGTAGGCCGCGGCTGCGATCGAGTCGCGGAAGGGCATGTCGGGCACCGTCACGCTGTAGGCCGAGTCGGTCGACATGTTCGGCATTTCGATCACGCTGCTCGGGAAGGTCGGCGTCACGGTCGAAACGCCCGCGATCTTGACCGGGTCGGTCGCCTTCTTGCGCGCATAGTCGAGACTCGTGAGCACGACCGCCGCGGCGCCGTCGCTCGTCGCGCAGATCTCGAAGAGGCGCAGCGGCTCGGCGACCATGTTCGAGCCCATCACCTCTTCCATGGTGAACTGCTTCTGGTAGCGCGCGTTGGGGTTGGTGAAGCCGTGGCGCGAGTTCTTGACCTTCACCTGCGCGAAGTCTTCCTCGGTGGCGCCATAGAGCTCCATCCGGCGACGTGCGTAGAGGGCGAAGTACGTCGGATTCGTGCAGCCCATCAGCCGGAAGCGCAGCCAATCGGGATCATCCCAGCGCTCGCCTGCGTTCGGCGCGAGGAATCCCTTCGGCGTCGTATCCGCGCCGACCACCAACGCGACATCGCTCATGCCGGCGAGGATGCGGGCGCGGGCCGCGTTGATCGCCGTCGCGCCCGAAGCGCACGCGGCGTAGGATGTCGCGACGTGCGCGCCCGACCAGCCGAGCGCCTGTGCGAAGGTCGCGCCGGCGACGTAGCCGGGATAGCCGTTTCGAACCGTCTCGGCGCCCGAGACGAAGTCGACGTCCTTCCAGTCGACGCCCGCGTCCTTGAGCGCGTCGTTGCAGGCCTTCACCCCGTACTCGACGAAGT
>JAUXFZ010000375.1 GCA_030622585.1 Myxococcales bacterium | reverse complement strand
GGCTCGCAAAGATCCGGTTGTCAGTGAACCCAGTTTTGAAGTCGCCGGGCTCGAGCATGGTTACACGGATGCCGAAGGGCATGAGCTCCATGCGCAGTGCCTCGGTAAGCGCCTCGGTGGCAAATTTGGACGCCGAGTAGAACCCTTGGAATGGAATCGCGATCAGGCCGCCGATCGAGCTTATGTTCACAATGAGTCCGGAACGCTGCTCGCGAAGCGTAGGCAACACCGCCCGACATACTCGGTGCACGCCGAAGAAGTTGGTCTCGAACAGCGCCTTGGCCTCTTCTAGCGACGTGTCTTCCACCGCTCCTGCCATGCCAAGGCCGGCGTTGTTGACGACCACGTCGAGTCTGCCTTCGGCGTTCAAAACGAAGTCTACTGCGGCGCGAACCGAGTCGTCATCGCACACATCCATGGGAATCATCCGTGGGCAGCTCTGCTCCGGCGGGCCTTCTGGGAAGGCGGCGCGCCGGCTGGTACCATAGACGCGGTAGCCGAGCTGCACGAGATGATCGGCGCAGGCCTTGCCAAAGCCGGACGACGCTCCGGTGATTAGAACAACAGCTCGTGACGTCATCGCTTTGGTTTCTTCTTCTCGGAAGCCTTGCGATAGCGGGTCGTGCGCGCATCGACCGACTCGTCGCATTTGCTGCAACGTAGCTCGACTTCGACGGACCCGCCGCAATCATGATGCTCGAGGCGGAGCAGCGGCTTGTCGAGGAGCCAACGATCGCCCCAATGGAGCAGAGCCACGATCACCGTGAACAAATCCAGGCCCTTGTCGGTGAGCCGGTATTCGTAGCGCTCCGGGCGCGTCTGGTACCTCTGCCGCATCAGAATATCGCGATCGACTAGATCAGTCAGCTGGGTGGAGAGCTGGGTGCGGGAGATTCCGAGATTGCGCTGGAAGTCGACGAATCGACGCACGCCAAAGAAGGCCTCCCGCAACACGAGGAGCGACCACCGATCACCGAGGTCGCCCATGACGGCAGTCAGCGAATCGATGCGTTCACCTCCGAGCAGGTCGTCCGCGGAGTGCTGGATATGGGTCTCTTTCGGCCCCCGATGTCGGCTCATATGTTGTAGGTAGCATTTCTGGACTGTGTCTGCTAGGGTCGGTCCATATTCTGGACTCACAGCGAGGAATCGAGCATGGAAAACACAGAAACCTATGAGCACATCGAGTACACCGAGGATGGCGCCGTTGCGCAGATCCTTCTCAACCGGCCGCAAAGACGCAACGCGCTCTCGATGAAGATGTCAGACGAGCTGGTCTCGGCTTTCGACCATGTGCAGGACTCCGAGTCGATCAAGGTGCTCGTGATTCGTGGCGCGGGCGGCCATTTCTGCGCCGGCGATGACATCACCGAGATGCCGCTCTGGGGAGACGCCAACGGCGTGATGCGGCGCGTTCGCCACTACCAGAGCATGGCGAACCGGCTCGAAGAGCTCGATAAGATCACGATTGCTGCGGTCGACGGGTATGCGGTCGGAGGCGGCCTCGAGATCACCATGGCCTGCGATTTCGTCGTGGCGACCGAGCAGGCGAAGTGGGGAATGCCGGAAGTCGATGTGGGGATCACGCCTGGCTGGGGCGGAACGACGCGCATGGCGCGCCTCATCGGACGGAGGATGACAAAGGAGATCAATCTTCTCGGCGCGCTCCATTCGGCGCAACGCGCGCGCGAGCTCACGCTCTGGAATCGCGTCGTCCCCAACGATGGGCTCGACGCTGGCGTCGACGGGCTGATCGAAGTGCTCCTCACCAAGAATCATCAAGCGGTGCGTCAGCTCAAGTACATCATCAATCGGGGCGTCGAGTGTGACCTCTACACAGCACAGGGTTTCGAGGCACTTTCTGGAGCGCTTACGGCTGCGGTGAACGGGGCTTGGCAGGTTTCGGATGCTGACAAGGGGCTTGGCGTTACCGGCTTCGCCGAGAAGTCGGAGCTCTGGAACGCCCGGCGCAAGGTCGCAAAGAACTTCTGGACCGACTAATCCGCGTTGGGCGCTTGTAGCCAACTTCCAATGCGGCGCGCAGCTTGAAAGGCGGCCCAGGCGGCGGCCTCCACCAAGTCGCTGTCGCCTGGTGTCCCAGCCCGGAACGCTTCCACCGTACTGTCATCGACTCGATACGAAGCAAAGGCCACGAGAAGCACGAAGCGAGCTGCCGGCCGATGTGTTTCGTCGAGTGATGCAACTGCCTCCTCGAGCCATGCGGCGCTCATTCCCGGGTCCTCGCCCTTCCATTCTGCAAGCCGCGTCAGGAGCAGTGCTCTCACGGGTTCCGGCAAGACGCGCTGTCCTGCCTCGTCTACGACGGCCGCAAACCGGGCCCAAGCACCGGCGATGATGGGGTTGCTCTCCGCCCAACGCAGGTCGCTGGGCAGTGGAGCATCGGGAAGCAGAACCAACGATGCCCCAGGCACCCCGCCACGTCGCACCATGCTCTTGGCAAACGTCGCACCGTAGATGCGGCGCGCAATGCTTTGGAAGCCGGAGGGAAGAGGCACGAGATCGTCCCCGAGGAACACGTGCACCATGCGATTGACATAGTGGTAGGCGAGCGCGGTACCGATGGCTTCGGGTGCTTCTTCGCTTGAAAAAGGTGGGTTCGCGAGCATCGGGTCGTCCGGACTGCGGGTTGCGAGCGCCCAGCGAACGAGCTCGCGGGTAGGATCGTCCGTGATGGCCTCGGGTTGTCCGTCGCGGATGGATGCCACGACATCCTGCCTGTCCGCGCCCTGGAGCAGGCCGGTGTGCGCGTCGACGCAGTAAGGACAGGCGTTGATGCCCGAGACCGATACGGCAATGGCCTCTTTCATGGGACGCGTGAGCCGCCCCGATGCGATTTGGCTTTCGCGAGTCACGCCCCAGGCTCCCGCCAAGATCGGAGGTGCGACGGAGTGAAGTGTCAGCGGCGGAGCGATTTGAAACTCTCGGCGTAGCTGCACATAGACCTCGGCCACCAGGCCTTCAGCCGCACCTGGGGCGACAGGCGTGATGTGCCGGACCAGGCCCCGCATCTGATCGAACAAGCGATTCTCAATGGCTTGAAACATGGACGTCACGGTGTGAGGACCAGGCGAGTTAGCCAAAGGAGCGCGATGCCGCCGATGAAGCACGCAAAGGAGACGGCGTTCGCAGCGAAGCTCCCGTGCTTATTGACTTCAGGCACCAGATCGGACGCCCCAATGTAGATGAAGTTCCCGGCTGCGAAAGGAACCAGAAAGGTAACGTCGATCGTCGTGGAGGCCAGCCATGCCGCCACCCCGCCGATCAGAAACGTGAGCCCCGACAGCAGGTTGAACAGCAGTGCCTTCTTCTTGCTCCAGCCCCCGTGAATCAGCACAGCGAAATCTCCTAGCTCCTGGGGCACCTCGTGCGCAGCGGCCGCGATCCACGCAGCGATGCCGAGTCGAACGTCGACGAGGAACACGCCCCCCACGCCGAGCCCGCCCAAGAAATTGTGCAGGCCGTCTCCGATCAGGATCAAGTGCGTGAGTGGCTTCCTGCAATCCGATGAGGCGCGACGGCAGTGATGCCAATGCAGAATCTGCTCGAGCGCAAAGAAGACGGTGAAGCCCGCTAGCGTCCAGGCGTAGAGCACCACGGGATCGGCAATGCGTTCGGAAGCCGAAGGGAGCATGTGAAAGAACGCGCCTCCTAAGAGCGAACCGGCGGCAAAGGCCACGAGCGGCATGATGATGCGCTCGAGGGTCGACTCCTTCAGGAGCAGCGTGATGCTCCCCGTGAGCGCAATTGCGGTCATCAGCACGCCACCCAGCACTATCCACGCAAGTACGGTCATCGCTCAGCCATCTGAGTCTCGTCTTGCTGAAACCACGAGCCCGATGCAAG
>JAUXFZ010000497.1 GCA_030622585.1 Myxococcales bacterium | reverse complement strand
TAGACCACACTTTTGGGTCAATTTGGTCGACGCTGGTGGGCGTGGCTGGAACAATGAGTGAATGCTCTTACGCATCGCTGGGGTGGTGGCGCTGACAGCTTGCGTCGCCTGCAAGGGTCAGAGCGGCCAAGCGGGCGATCGCGGTGGCCCGCCCGCCGTCGACCCGGTTCTCGCCATCGAGAGTGGCGCTCGCCGTCTGTCACAATCCGAGCTCGACAATACGCTTCGCGATCTCGTCGGGGAAGACTCGGCGCCGGCCGCGCGCCTCTTGAACGAGGACGAGTTCCGGCCGTTCGTCAACGACTACACGATTCAGCAGGCGTCGGAGGCGCTCATCACTTCGCTCGAGGCACTGGCCGAGCAGGTCGCCGAAGCAACGGTCGCCGATACCGCAAGGCGCGACAACCTCGTCCCGTGCACGCCCGCAAGCGCCGGCGATGAGGGGTGCTTTCGTAGCTTTCTCGGGGAGTTTATTCCGCGCGCGCTTCGACGCGCCGCGACGCAAGACGACATCGACGCCTACATGCCGTTGCTCGAGTTTGCATCCGAGGACAACGCAGTGGTCGACAACGACTTCTACACCGCGGTTGAGCTCGCCGTGTCGGCCACGCTACAGGACCCGGAGTTTCTTTACCGCGTCGAAAAGGGTACGCCGGGGAGCACGCCTGGGCTTCTCGAGCTCGATGGGTACGAGATCGCCAGCCGCATGTCGTACCTGTTGTGGGCGAGCATGCCGGACGACGCGCTCTTCGCAGCAGCAGCCGCCGGCACGTTGGAGAGTCCGCAAGGCCGCAGTGCCGAAGCGACGCGGATGTTCGAGGACCCGAGGGCTCGCGAGCAGCTTCATCGTTTTCACGCCATGTGGCTCGGCTATCGCTCGATCCCGCACACGCCCGAGCTCGTCGCGTCCTTCAATCGCGAGACCTCGGCGCTCATCGATCGCGTGATCCTCGATGAGCCGGGAAGCTATCTTCGGATGTTCACGATGGGCGAGACGTTTGTCGACGATTCGCTGGCTGATCACTACGGCTTGCCACGCCCCGCCGACGGGGAAGGGTGGGTTTCGTACGAGGGCACCGGTCGCGCGGGCATTCTTGGGCACGGCACCCTGCTCGCCGCCTTCAGCAAGTTCGAAGACACCAGCCCCACGCAGCGCGGCATCTTGGTTCGCACGCGTCTCATGTGTCAGGAGGTCCCGCGTCCACCGCCCAACGTGGACGCTGACCAACCGCCACAGGGCGCGATGGATGCCGTCTGCAAGTACGATCGCTACGCCGAGCATCGCGACCAGTCGAGCAGCTGCGCCGGGTGCCACACCCTCACCGACCCGATCGGCTTCGGGCTCGAAAAATACGATGTCGCCGGCCGCTACCGCGAGCACGACGACGGGCTACCCGAGTGCATCATCGAGGGCTCCGGCGAGATCGTCGAAGTCGGCTCGTTCTCCGGCCCCGGCGAGCTTTCCCAACTGCTGGTCGACAACGACTACATCGACGCCTGCGCGGTGCAGCAGTTCCTGACGTTTGCGTTGGGACGTCCCACCTCCTCGTACGAAGCCGAGCTGCTTCAAGAGACGATTCAATCGTTCCGAGACGGCCAGCACGACTTCAAGGCATTCATCACCGACTTCATCGCGTCCGACCGCTTCGCCCGGCGCGCCCAGGAAAGGCTCTAATCATGGCGATGAAGATCAAGCGTAGAGCGATTCTCAAGGGCATAGCGGGCGCGAGCGTGTCGTTGCCATTGCTCGAATGCATGCTTCCAGCCCGCTCTAGCAGCGCGCAAGGCTCGCCTTCACGATACGCCATCCTTTTCGCCGGTCAGGCACTCGGCTGCGACAATTACGCCAAGAACCAGAGCCGCATCGATGGGGAGAGCGTCACCGAGGGCGGCCACTTCATTGCTGACACCAGCTACGGTCGCGGGTTCGCGCTGACGACGCCGCTTCTTCCGCTTCAGGGGATGGAGAACGACTTCACCATGGTCTCGAACCTGGCGATTCCGTTCAATGCCAACTCGTCCGATGGCAGCGCTGTTCCGACGGGCGGCGCCTATCGTGATTTCCACGGTGGCGGTTGCAGCCCGTTACTGTCCGGCACGCGCTCGACATCGTCGAGTTACGTGTGCAACGGCATCACCTCCGACCAGGCAATCGCCCAGCTCAACGCCGGCCAAACCACCCACGAGTCCTTGGTCGTACGCTCCCAGCCCGGCTTCTATGTCAGCGGATACGGCTTCTCCGGGCGCCAATACATTTCGTACGGGCCCGGAGGAGGCAGCGGCGCGCGCATCGAAGCGCAGGCCAGCCCGCAGGTGGCTCTCCGGTCGCTCTTTCAGGGCTTCGCCCCCGACGACGATGAGGATGCAGCCCGGTTCGAGTTCGAGCTTCGCGCGCGTCGCAGCGTCCTCGACCTCGTGCTCGAAAAACGCGCCCAGCTCGTCAACAACGTCGGCCGCGCCGACCAAGAGCGCCTCGAACGGCACTTCGACGAGATCCGTGATCTCGAAAACCGCATCAACGCGCTGCCGCCTGTTGTGGGAGGGCAGTGCTACGTACCGACAGACCCGGGCGTGGACCCGCCCATCGGTGGTGACCACGACGGGGGCGGCAGTGGCTCGGTCTCGCCGGGGACGGGCTACAGCGACGAGCACACACGGTCGCGCATCTTCGCCGACCTGATCCATATGGCGTTCGTATGCGACCTCACGCGCGCCGCTTCTCTTCAGATCACCGCGTTCCAGTCACACATGAACGCGCGCCCCATCGCCGACGGCCTCGGGACGCTCGCGGGTACCGTCCGCCCCGCACGCTGGGCATCGGTGGGCGGCGACCTACACGAAGTCGGCCACAATGGAGACCCCAACAACCGTGGGCAGATCC
>JAUXFZ010000145.1 GCA_030622585.1 Myxococcales bacterium | reverse complement strand
TGCCGCGGCAGGGAGGATTACGGGCGGGGGTGGGCGGGTTGGATATAACTAAACCAAACCAGGTCGCCCGCTTAGCATCCCCCCTGCATCCACCCGCGGCAGCGCAAGCCCGAAGGGCGAAGCCGGCGCAAAGCGCCGCCAAGGCAGAGCGAAGCGACTGCCGCGGCAGGGAGGATTACGGGTTGGGGGTGGGCGGGTTGGATATAACTAAACCAAACCACGTTCGCAGCTCAGCAACCCCTCCACCCCAACTAATTATCCCGAAACTCCGCGCCCCCTGACGACGCGCCACCGTAATAATCCGACTCCGCCAAATCATCGAAGCGCGTGTACTCGTTGAAGAACCGAACTCGGCACGTGCCCGTCGGCCCTGAGCGCTGCTTGCCGATGATGATCTCGGCAATGCCGCGATCGTCGCTGTCCTGGTTGTAAACCTCGTCGCGGTAGATGAACCAAATCGTGTCGGCATCCTGCTCGATGGCGCCGGACTCACGCAGGTCGGAAAGCTGTGGTCGCTTGTCTTTCGTGCCGCGCGACTCGACGCCGCGGTTGAGCTGCGAGAGCGCCATCACCGGCATCTCGAGCTCCTTGGCCAGCGCCTTCAAGCTTCGGCTGATCTCGCTGATCTCCTGCTCGCGTGAATCATTGCGCGACCCCGAGCGCATCAGCTGCATATAGTCCACCACGATCAAGCCGAGGCCGACCTCGGATTTGAGCCGGCGGGCTTTGGCGCGTAGCTCGATCATCGAGATCGCCGGCGTGTCGTCGATCCAGATCGGCATCTCGCTCAGCGTGCCCGCGGCGTCCGCAAGCTTGGGCCAGTCGTCCTTGTGGAGCTGCCCGGTGCGAATGCGGTTGCCATCGACGCGCGCCTCGCTGCCCAGAAGACGGCGAACGAGCTGCCCTTTGGGCATCTCGAGCGAAAACACCGCAACCGGCGACTTGTTCTTGTTGCACGCGTGGTGCGCGACATTGAGCGCGAACGAGGTCTTACCCATGCCGGGACGCCCTGCGACGATGATGAGATCGCCCGAGTGCATGCCAGCAGTCATCTTGTCGAGCTGCTTGTAACCCGTGGGCAGGCCCGTAATCGCCTCCCCGCGGTTGGCCGTTTCATGGATCTCCTGAAAGGTCCGCATCACGACATCTTTTACGTGCTCGTAAGGATTCCGAGCGCGTTCCCTGCCGACCGCGAAAATCGCCGACTCGGATTGATCGAGATACTCGTCGATAGGCCCGTAGTCCCCGTAGCCCCGCGACACCACCTCGTGACATGCCAAAATGAGCGCCCGGATGACCGACTTCTCTCGGATGATCTGCGCATGTGCCTGGATGTTCGAGACGCTAGGGATCGTATTGCTCAGCGAGAGCAGATACTCGTCGCCCCCAATCGCTGCGAGCTTTCCGCTATGAACCAGCGCCTCTCGAAGCGTGACATGATCGACCGGTTGGCCACGACGAGAAAGCTCGTTCATCGCCTCGAAAATCTTGGCGTTCGCTTCGCTGTAGAAGTCGTCGGTGGACAGCGCCTCGACGACGATGTTCATCGCCTGATTCTCGAGGAGGATGCCGCCCAGCACCGCGCGCTCTGCATCGAGCGCGTTCGGAGGGACCTGCCCGGCTTGTTGCGATGAAGTGATCGTCCTGCTCCCCTCGAACTCGGTTCTAGCCCCTACAGGAGCTGGGCGGAAGCGCTATCGCACGGGTATGTGATCCGAAAAGATCCGCACACTAAGCGCGGGTCTTGACTTCGAGCTTCACTTTTGCCGTCAAGCCATACGGTAGCTTCACGCCAACTGCGTAGCTGCCCACCTCTTTAATGACCTGATCGGGCATGACGAGCTGCTTCTTCTCGACATCCTCGACGCCCTTGGCCTTGAGGCCGTCGAGCACCTCGTTCGAGGTGACCGAACCGAACAGCTTACCGTCGTCGCCCGCCTCCTTAGCGACCATGAGTGTGACCTTGGCCAGCTTGGCTACGACCTTCTCCTGCTCTTCGCGCAGCTTGGCGATGCGCTGAGCCTGAATGGCCTTTTCATGCTCGATTTGCCGAACGTTTCCGCGGCTTGCGACGACCGCAAGCCCGCGCGGCAACAGAAGGTTCCGTGCGTAGCCGCGGCGCACACGCACCACGTCGCCGATCGAACCGAGATGCTCGAGGTTTTCTTTGAGTACGACTTCGACTGTGGATGCCATGGCTACCTCACTTCGTCGCGGTGTATGGGAGCAACGCGATGTTGCGGGCCCGTTTGATTGCGCGGGTCAGATCACGTTGCTGCTTGGCATTCAGACCGTTGATACGCCGGGGCGTGATCTTTCCGCGGTCGGTGATGAAATGCCGAAGTTGCTGGGGATCTTTGTAGTCAAACTTGAAATCGGGGGCGAGAGAGTGACCCGGCGCCTTCTTGCGCCCGCCACGTCCACGTCCGCCACCGTCAGTGTCGAAATCTTGTCGGATATCGTCAGCCATGGGCTAGCCCTCCTCGCGCTTGTCCGCTTCGGACTCAGCTTCGGTTGATTCTGTAGCGGCTTCCTCGGCGGCCGGTGCCTCTTCCGCGGCGGCCTCAGCGGCGGGTGCCTCTGCGGCAGGTGCCGCTGCAGCAGGTGCGTCCGCAGCAGGTGCTTCCGCGGCAGGTGTCTCTGCGGCCGGTGCCTCAGCGGCGGCGGCCTCCGCAGCAGGTGCCGCTGCAGCAGGTGCGTCCGCAGCAGGTGCCGGTGCAGCCCCCGTGGCAGCTGCCGCGGCGTCAGCGGGTGCCCCACCTTCCGGCGGTCCCGAAGGCGCCGGACGAGGCGCTCGTGGCGCCATCCCGAGGCTGCGTGCGCGCTCGAGCTCGGCATCTTCGGTCTCTCCCTCGTCGTCTTCCTCGACGTGCAGATACTCTACCTCGTCGGGGTCCACGGCGACCGAAGCCGGGTCGATGTCCTCCGTCAGGAGCACGGTCTGGAACCGCACCACCTCGTCGAGCAAGCGCAGGTTGCGCTCGAGCTCAGCGACGAGGTCACCGTAGCCCACGTACTTCAAGTAAACGAAGATCCCGCGTGAGCTCTTCTGGATGGGGTAGGCGAGCTTTCGCTTTCCCCAGTTGTCGAGCTTGGTAAGCGTGCCTTCGAGACGCGCGATGACGTCCTTGGCGCGTGTGACCACCTTCTCAGCTCCGGCGTTGTCCACGTCGGATCGAAGGATGTAGATTGTCTCGTATTCGCGGGCCCATCGAATGGCGGGCGCCGCCGCTGCGGTTGTCATACTTTCCTCCTGGTCTGGGCGGCCCCAGCCAATGGCCGGAGCGAGGGAGCGCCAGGCATAGCCGATCTCTGCTTCGACGCCAGTCGTTAGCGTCGGGTGTGATGACGATTCATGGCCCGGCCCACACCCTCTCGAACCGTGGTCTCGACCGCATCGGCGCCCAGGTCGAGCACTTCAACCAACTCGGCTCGTTCCAAGCTGTCGAAATCACTCAAAACATGCTGTTCAGGCCGCCCCCGGGTCGGCCGACCGATACCCATTCGGCAGCGCGCGAAGTCCGGGCCTCCACAGTGCTCCACCATCGAGCGCAGCCCGTTGTGGCCCGCCGTGCCGCCGCCAATCTTGAGCCGCACTACACCAAAATCGAGGTCGAGCTCGTCGTGAACGCACAGCACCTGGTCGAGCGGAACCTTGAAGAACCGCATCGCGGCCTGAACGGCCTCCCCGCTGAGGTTCATGAAGGTCATCGGCTTGAGAAGCACCACCTCGTCCTGACCCACGGAGACCTTGGTGAACTCGCCCTTGAACTTGTCGCGGAAACTAGGCGCACCCCATCGCCGCGCCAGCTCGTCCACCACCATGAACCCCACGTTGTGGCGATTGCCAACGTACTTGGGACCGGGGTTTCCGAGGCCGACGATGAGATGCGTGCTCACAGCCTGCCAGGCGCTTAGCTGGGAGCCTTGTCCGCGTCAGCCGCGGGTGCCTCACCCTCGGTCGCCGGCGCGCCTGCCGCGGCCGCGTCCTCCTCCTCCTCGGCCGCCGTAGCCTTGCGGGGCTCGAGAACGATGGCCAGCGTCAGCTTGGGGCTGAGCAAGCACTCGACACCCTCGGGGAACTCGACCTCCTCGACCGAAAGCGTGTCTTTGAGGTCGAGATGGGTGACGTCCACCTCGACGGACACTGGAATGTTCGCCGGCGTCGTACGAACGGGAAGCGTACGGCGCGTGATGTTCAGCACACCACCCTGGACGACGCCTACGGACTTTCCTCGCGTGCGGAGCGGCACGTTCACCTCGAGCACCTTGTCCTCTAGAATTCGATACAAATCGATGTGAAGGAGCTCCTGCGTGACAGGATCGGTACTCACGTCCTTGACCATCGCCAGCTCCTCCTTGCCGTTCAGGGACAGCTTAAACACGACGTTCCGCCCCCTCTCGCCTCGAAGCGCGTGGGTTAGTTCCTTGGGGGACAGGGTCAGCGACGTGGGCTGGAGGCCCGGACCGTAAAATACGCCCGGGATCTTTCCTTCTGCACGTAGCCGACGCGCTGGCCCCTTTCCGCGGGTAGCGCGGACCTCAGCCTGCAACGTCGTCGTTTCCATTCTCAATTGCTCCAATTAAACAAACAGCGAACTCACCGAGTCGCTGTGGTGAATCCGTTTGATGGCCTCTCCTAGCAAACTTGCCACCGAAAGCACGCGGAAGCGACCCGTCTGCAGGGCCTCCTCCCGAAGGGGGATCGTGTCGGTCACGAGCACCTCCTCGAGGGGAGAGTCCACGATGCGATCGAGGGCCGGACCCGACAAAACAGGGTGCGTGGCGGCCGCCATGACCCGTTTGGCGCCCTGGTCGCGAAGCGCCCGAGCCGCGTTGGTCATCGTGCCGGCGGTGTCGATCATGTCGTCCAAAATCAGACATTCCCGCCCCTCGACGTCGCCGATGATGTGCATCACCTCGCTGACGTTCTTTTCCTCGCGGCGCTTATCGATGATGGCCAGGTCGGCGCCAAGTCGTTTCGCGTAGGCCCGGGTCCGCTCCACCCCACCCGCATCGGGGGAGACCAGCACCGGCGGTTCCGGGAATCGCGGCCTCAAATGCTCCAAGAAGACCGGCATTGCGTACAGATGGTCGAAGGGCTTGTTGAAAAAGCCCTGGATCTGCCCGGCGTGCAAGTCCATCGAAACGACTCGGTCGACACCGGAGGCGGTGAGCAGGTCGGCCACCAACTTCGCCGTGATCGGCGTCCGCGGCGCGGCCTTTCTGTCCTGTCGCGCATATCCGTAATAGGGGATGACTGCGGTGATCGAACCGGCGGATGCGCGCTTCAGCGCGTCGATCATGACCAGGAGCTCCATCAAGTTGTCGTTGACGGGCGTACACGTCGATTGGATGAGGTACACATCCACGCCGCGCACGTTTTCCTTGATTTCAGTGAACACCTCGCCATCCGAAAAACGCGTGACTCGCGCGCGCCCTACGGGCAATTCCAGGTACTGGGCGATCTTATCGGCGAGAGCCGGATTGGAGTTGCCCGAGAAAACGCAGGTCGACTTGAACATCGGTGGTTCCCCTTAACTGAACCAGTAACCGCCACCCGGTGGGAAGGCGACGGTGGGTAGCAAAGCGCCAGTCGGGTGTCAACCACGGGTCGCTTCGGAAAGGGCTGGACAAAAATCGTGCCGTCGTTTCCGGTCACTACCCGGTTGAGCTTCGTGACGTGGGAGTGTACACCCATCGCTCCCGCACTCGGAGGAATGATGACGCTAAGCGTGACATTGTTGACGGACCGCGAGCATGTCGTGCAGCAATGGCGACAGGCGCTGACCCAACACGGCATCGAATCGAAGGTCATCGCGCCGAGCGAGCTCGCAGCTGCAGTCGACGGTCAGGTCGCCGTCGTCATCGATGTGGACGGTGCACAGCTCGACGCAAACGAGCTCCTGGCGACGATCGGTTTCGTGCGTGCGTCTGGTGTATTGCCGATCGCACACGTCGATCGCGATCGCGATGCGCTCGAAGACATCATCACCGAGCTCTGCCACGGTCTGGTCACCAGCGGAGACGGCGACATCGCGCAAGTCGCAGCGACCATGTCTCGACGTGCGGATCGCCGGCGCCATCTTCGTTTTGAATTCGTGACGGTGTCTCCGTGCGGCGACGACGTCCTAGCCATTCTTGGCAACGGCGACTCCTCGCTTCACTCGCGGCCCATCGACGCATCGGACGACGGGTCTGATATTTCAAGCATCACGATTGATCCGAGCGCAACCAAGGCCAGCCTTCATTTGAAAAGCGGCGCGGTTTGCCAGCTCTCGGCCGCATCGGTGTACGGAGCCCCCGGCATGACAAACGGAGGCGACGACATCGCGATCGACGGAGAGAAGCTCGGAGCGCGTCTTCGCGAGCTCCGCCTCGAGGCCGGGCTCACGCAGGCCGAGCTCGCGCGCCGCACGGGTATTCACCGCCCCAACATCGCGCGCGTCGAAGCTGGCAGGCACACACCCTCCCTCGATACACTCGCGCGCATTGCGAACGCGATCGGGGTCTCGACGACGCACGTGCTGGTCTCTCGCGAGTCATGAGCGGCG
>JAUXFZ010000172.1 GCA_030622585.1 Myxococcales bacterium | reverse complement strand
CGGGTTCGCCCACATCCAGTTCTTGCTACCCTGATCGCTGGCGCCTTGCCGGCTCGTCCGAGTTCGGGTTTCCCGAAATCGTCCCTGGGCGCTTTCGCGTCCCGGCCGTTGTGCTCGAGGAGGAGCCATCAGTGGAGGTCACGGACCTCCGGGAATGGGGGCGCAAACACATGCGCTTTTCGGCTACCCGCCCCTCGAACGGGTGACGCGTTTGCGCACGATAAGAAGAATTTGCATCATGTAGACGTAACGGACTTGGTTTCTTTGGGGGTTTTGATGCGTTGGCTTTGGTGTTTCTGGGTGCTCGTCGGGATCTTCGGCGTGGCCTCCTGTGATGGTAGCGGCGACGGCGAACATCGCGGCGGCGCTGGCGGTAGCGGCGGAACCGGCGGGGGGTTGACGGCGTGCGAGTCGTTCAGTCCTGCTCCGGCCGGCTGCGACGAGGTGTGCCCAAGCGGCAGCGACTCGGAGTGACAGCTCGGGACGTTCTGTCGGGATGGCGTCTGCAGCGCGCAATGCACGCCCAGCGAGGGCTGTGGTGCGAACGAGGAGTGCAATGTTCGCGGCCGATGCGCACTGATGCAGGGCGGCGGCGGCTCCGGCGGCACGGGCAATACCGGTGGCGACAACTGCCAGTCCGTGATGGTCTCGCCCACGCGCAGCATCCCGAACGTCATGTTTCTCGTCGACCAAAGCAGCTCGATGCGGGGTGACCGTTGGGAGGATGCCCATGCCGCAGTGACCGGCACGGTGTCGAGCCTCGAGTCGATCGTGCGGTTCGCTTTGACGACCTACACCGCGGACGACGGAGGCCCCCCATGCCCCGAGCTGCCGACGCAGGTCGACTTCGCGCTCGACAACTCCAGCGTGATCAGCGGGGAGTACCCAATGACGTACCCGAGGTCGGGCGATTGGGATACCCCGACGGGAGAGAGCATCGACGCCGTAGTTGCCAGCATTGAGGGCAACCCTCCACCCGCCGAGGGGCCGACGATCATCGTGCTCGCTACCGATGGCGAACCCAACACCTGCGCGGATCCCCACAACCAAACGACCGCCGCGAAGGACCTCTCCGTCGAGGCGGCGAGCCGCGCCCACGATTCGGGGTTCGACCTCTTCGTGCTGAGCGTTGGCAACGGCGTTTCCGACGCTCATCTTCAAGAGATGGCCAACGTCGGTGTGGGGCTCGCGAGAACTGGCGCCGAAGGCAACGCTCCGTATTGGCGCGGCACCGACGCTCAGAGCCTCGAAGAAGCCTTCACCGCAATCATCTCCGACAGCATCTCGTGTGACATCCAGATCGACAAGCCGTTCGACGACGAGACCAAGGCCTGCGACGATCCGGAAAGCGACGTGCGCTTGAACGGCAACCCGCTGAGCTGCCCCTCCGAGTGGGAGCCCAGCCCCGATGCCGACGATTTCATTCGCCTCAACGGCAGCGCATGCACGGAGTTCAAGAGCGGTCAGGCCACGCTCACGGCCGAGTTCCCGTGCGGCGCCATCGTCGTCGAATAGGAACGAAAACTTCCCAGGGGCGATGTCAGAACCAAAGGTGGGCAGAATCCCCAGGAAAAAGTACCGGCCGCACGGCCGACCGCGCCACCCATTCGATCTTTACAGCGTCCCGAGATGCCACAAGGTTCATCCAGCGAGGTTGCGGAAATGGCTGCGGTATGAGGGCTGTCCCTAGTATCCGGTGAGTTCGACATACGCGCGTCCGGTAGCCGCCCCACTGACCACGGCGGATCCTTCCCAGTATTTGAACAAGATGGTGTCGACCTCCTGGTCCGCCATCATCGGGGTGATCTCGAATGTTTCGTCCAGGATGCGGATGGTCCAACTCGAAGGGTAGACGGCGCCGCCATGAGGGCTGGTCCAGGTGCTGTTTGCGATGATCTCAATATCGTCCTGTAGGAGATGCCGGGTGTTGCACCCGGCGTCGGTGAGGGAACCTTCGACGAACGGCTCGCCGGAAGGGTCGCGGATCTGGAACAACATCACCTCGCGATCGTCGTCGAGTTGGAGGGCGAACCAATCCCAGCCTATGTCGACCGCGCCGCTCAGGTCGCCCCACTGGTGATCGAACCACGAGGTTCCATGGACCTCGACGACGTCACCGTCCGGAAGAGTGAGCGTACCGGTGGCGGTCATTCGCTCGCGTGAGTAGTAGTAGGTGAAGCCGCCGAAGCCGTAATCCGTGTAGCCGTCGACATGATGGAAGACCGGTCGTTTCACCGCATCCATGGTGAGATCCAAGACGTAACCGTCGACTTCGCCATGCAGCACGTCGTGGCCATTTCCGGCGACCACGCGCTGGCCGCCGACGTCGAGGTCGACGCCATTGGGAACAAAGGTAGCAGGCACGTCGATGAATGACGCCATGTGGTGAAAGCTGTCGTCGTCGAGGTCGGTGATCGCGTGATTCACCAGCTGCCCAGAGTTGCCCGCGGCATCCACCCCAAAAAAGGCGGATTCGAAGCCAAAGTAACGTCCGCTGGCGGTTTCCAGATGTCCCGTCCAGTACCACCACTCGACTTCTTCCCCGTGCAGGGCATCGTCTTCGGGCAAGGCCACGCGGCCGACCAGCGGCTCTTCGCAGACCGAGACCGCAGCGCTCCCCGACGTGTTGTCACCACAGCCACCAAGCAAGGCGGCGCAGAGACCGACCACTATGACGAATCTGGACGTCTGCATAGTTGGCCAATATGGCCAACCTCAATCTTGCGGTCAATTGCCCGCGGCGACGATCAATAAAGATCCAACCGACGTTGCCAGAATCGAGGCGAGCGTCCGCGGATTCCGTTGTGTGACGTCCGGGGTGAACTGTCCTTGTTTGTGCAGACGTTTCATCGCAAGGAAACCTTCCCAGGGACGATTTCAGAACCAAAGGTGGGCAGAAGGCCTGGGAAAAAGTACCGGCCGACCGCGACGCCCATTCGATCTTTACAGCGTCCCGAGATGCCACAAGGTTCATCCAGCGGTGTTGCTCTTCCCGGGGTGAGTTGTCGAGGCTTCCAACACTTCGAGCGCCATTCGAATCACCTCTGTGTCGGAGCGCGCGGGAAGACTATGGCGGAGCCTCGCTAGCCTCAGCACGTCGTCTCGCCGAAACCGAAAGCTCTTTGTCACCGACGGAGATCGACCCTTTCGACCTACCTGGGTCACCCACTGCAGGTATTGCTCGGGCGGCACGCCGCGAAAGCTCGGCGCGGGTTTGCCGTGACGAATGGCGTGCATCACCTCTGCCACGTCCGCGGGAAGCTCTTTCGGCAAGCGTAATAGGCTCGGCTTTTTCACGAGCACGGCCGGAAGAAGCTCCATGATTCGGGGCTCTACCGTGCCCGCCCACAGTGCGTCGCTCAACGGCGCCGGATGGCGGCGGGGAACAATCCCTTCGACGTTGGTCTCGAGCAGGCCCTCCTCTACGAACCGACCCATCACGCTTCGGAAACGCGGATCTCGATGCTTGCGCCGCAGCGCTCGATGCCGTTTTTGTGCTCGCGTTTGCAAGTCGCTTTGTGTCTTCGTCATACGAACTGCTCCAGGTCGACGTGGTACTTCCGCGCCAGCTCGAAAAACCGCTCGCTCGCGCCTTTCGAGAGGTACTCGGTAACCAACGCCCTATTCTTGTCGGCCGCTTTCAACGCTTTGGAGATCAAAACGGCGTCGACGTCGGCGACAAGCGCCTCCACGAACGTCCCCTGGTAGAGCGGGTCGTATCGGGTCTCCCGTGGCATCCACACCTCGTGCCCGTGGGGATCCAGAATCTTGCCATTCTCGGCGAGCAAGCGCTCGAACTCTCGCTGAACTTCCCACTCGTAGTCGGCGTACGCATCGAGGTCTTGCGTGGCCGTGAGTGCGAGGTCGACGCCGGCGGCCCAGAGCGCCGACTGACCGAGCACGCGAACGCGGCACCTCCTGTATGCACGCGTTCCCTCGGCTCGAGCCCGAACGTTCTCGCGGGCAACCCATTGGTCGAGCGCTCGAAAGAGCCGAGCCAATTTGTTCATACATTATTATGAATATGTATATACGATTTGTCAACAACGGCAAGCCCACAAAACTCAACAGAAAGATCCGACCCACGTTGCTAGAATCGAGGCGAGCGTCCGCTGATTGCGCTGTGTCTGGGGCAACGTCGGAGGACCTCTCTGAGAGAGCGTATTGCTCGACATCGTCCGCCGATTGTGGGTTCATACCCGCTCCCGGTAGTTCAATTCGATCCAGGAGAGTCCATCCCATGCGCACCGCACGTTTCAACCGTTCCTTCGTACTCGCTGCAGCGCTCGCTCTCGGCACCGGTTGCCAGTCCTCGGAGCAAGCGTCAGGAGCCTCCCGGCCCACACCGCCGAAGATGGCGATGACCACCGAGGTGCCCGCGGGGATAGCCACGCCCGATCGGATCGAGTCGCGCCTCGGCACGCTAACGTCGTTTGACGGCGTGCCCGACGCAGCGACAACCCAGCTCGTCTACGACAACCTCGACTTCCAGAACGGCGTGCAGGCGTATCTCACGAGCCTACCGATCGCGTCGATGTCCGCGATGCGCGAGGGGCTCCTCGGGTTCGGGCCGGCGAACACGACCGCGGTCTTGTTCGAGGAGCTGATGGACTCCAGGGCTCTGTGGCTGACGCCGAACACGGTGAGTGTCTACATGGCCGCCTGGCTCGAGATGACGGACGAGCCCTGGGTCATCGAGACCCCGCCCAACGTCCTCGGCTTCGTCGATGACTTCTGGTTTCGCTACGTCGCCGACTTCGGCAACGCCGGGCCGGACATGGGCAAGGGCGGCAAGCACCTGATCCTCCCCCCCGGCTACGAGGGTGAGGTGCCGAGCGGCTACCACGTGTCTCGATCGACCACCTACGGCAACTGGGTCATCTGGCGGGGGTTCCAGGTCGATGGGGACCCTGCCCCGGCGATTGCCCAGACGAAGGAGCTGTTTCGGATGTACCCGCTGTCGCAGCGGGACAACCCGCCGGCCATGACCTTCGTCAACGCGTCGGGCGACTTCCACAGCACGATCCACCGCATGGACTTCGGTTTCTGGAAGGAGGTCGACGCTGTCGTGCAGGCGGAGCCGAGTGCCGGCATGGATGCGGAGACCCTCGGCCTGCTCGCGGCCATCGGAATCAAGAAGGGCCGGCCCTTCGCACCGGACCCACGGATGACGAAGATCCTGACCGAGGCGGCGGACGTCGCTGCCGTCACGGCGCGCGCGCTCACGGCGCGTCCGCGTGACCAGCGGCACTACCTGTACCCCGGCGAGGGCGTCTGGACGAACCCATTCATCGAGGGTCGTTACGACTTCCTGGAGGACGGCGCGCGCATGCTCGACTCCCGCGTGTACATGCACTTCTACGCGACGGGGATCACGCCAGCGATGACGAAGGCGCCGGTGGGTAAGGGGTCGCAGTACGCGATCGCGTACCTCGACAAAGACGGGGAAACGCTGGACGGGAGCAAGACGTACCGGATCCACCTGCCGCCTGACGTGCCGGCCAAGGATTTCTGGTCCTTCACGCTGTACGACAATCAGACTCGTTCGATGCTCCAGACGGACCAGAAGCTGCCGGGCCTCGACAACAACAAGGAGGGGCTGCAGCAGAACGCCGACGGCTCATACGACATCTACATCGGTCCCGAGGCGCCCGAGGGCAAGGACGCCAACTGGATCCAGACCGTACCCGGAAAGGGATGGAATACCGTCCTCCGCCTCTACGGACCGCTCCAGCCCTGGTTCGACAAGACCTGGCGGCCGGGTGATCCCGAAGAGGTCGAGTAGGCGAGCTTCTGCCACGAAGCCGCCTGCGTTCGTTCCCGCGAATCGACGACACCGACCGGCGACGTCCAGGGAGCAGCGGCCGTTTGCGAAGCGTCCCCGAATGGCACATCGCGACCCGGCACGGATATCGAGAGCCTTTTTCGAGGTCCGTTAAACCATCAACAGAAACAACTATCTACCAATGATCGCGGGAGCTTGTCCGCATCGCCGTGTTCACGG
>JAUXFZ010000006.1 GCA_030622585.1 Myxococcales bacterium | reverse complement strand
ACGGCGCCAGGGAACGGACGAAGCCCGCCCTGAGCGCCAAGCTTGCAACAATGGTCTATCTGTTCCCAGGGTTGCGCCGCTCGCTGACCCCCGTGCTCGAACGCAAGGGTCGCGCTGCCAAAAAGAAGTACCTCGCCCGCCGCTCGCGGTAGTCAGTCCGAGTCGCCCGGTGGAGCGGGCAGCGACGACAACCGCTTCGGCGAAGGGCCCCAGGTGTCGACGCGCGGGAGCATCTTGTACAGCAGCCAATGGTATGCGCTGCGCGGCAGGACGCGGCGGAGCAGGGAAAAGCCGAACGCATCGAAGGTCGCTGGCACTCGCAACGGGGGGCGGCTTCGCCGCATCGTCTTGAGGACCACACCGGCAACGGACTCTGGTGTCGCGCGCGACGCTTTCATTACTTTCGCGATGAACGGCGCCATGTTTACGTAGTGCTCGTGGTAGGGCTCAGCGATCTCGTGCTCCGAACGATCGCTCTGGGGCGTGTACCGCACCTTCTGGAAACCGTCGGAATGCACGAACCCCGGCTGCACCAAGCTTACGCGAATCCCCCAGGGTCGAACCTCGTACCAAAGCGCCTCGTGTGCGCCCTCGAGGGCGAACTTTGATGCGCTGTATGCAGCCATGGTGGGCATGGCCATCATGCCGCCAACCGAGCTGACGGTGATGATCTGACCGGCCCGCTTCGCACGCATCCCCGGAAGCACGAGTCGGATGAGCTCCATGGGCGAACGGAAGTTCACGTCCATTTGGGCGAGGCGCTCGCGTTCTTGGACGTGCTCCACCACCGCGCGGTACGCGATACCGGCGTTGTTGATCAGAACGTCGACCCCGCCCCAGTCGCGTTCCGCCTCGGCAACGATGGCCTTGCGTTGCTCCGCGCTCGTGACGTCGAGAGGGCGAATACGAACGTTCGCGGACTCGCCGATCGCGTGGACGTCGAAGCGCGCGAGCGAAGTTGGTCGCGCGGTGAGCAGCACCTTGTACTTCGTTTGGGCTAGCGTCCGCGCTAGGGCGAGGCCGATGCCGGTGCTAGCGCCTGTGATGAGGACCGTACGTTCCGCTTCCATGCCGAGTTGAGTTTACTTGGGTCGGCACTTACACTGATAGTGTCTTTTGAAGACAGGGGAGGATGCGATGGCGTGGTTGCTGGCTCTGTTGGTTCTTGCGGTCGTGCTGATCGCCTGGTTGGTGGGCATCTACAACGCCCTCGTCGGTCTCCGAAACCGCTTCAAGAACGCGTTCGCCCAAATCGACGTGCAGCTGAAGCGCCGGCACGACTTGATTCCCAATCTGGTCGAAACCGCCAAGGCGTTCCTCTCGCATGAGCGCGAGACCCTCGAAGCGGTGATCGCAGCAACAAACTCCGCCGAAGGGGCTCGGACACGCGCCGCCGCCAACCCCGGAGATGCGCAGGCGATGCAAGGCCTCGCGAGTGCTGAAGCGGGGCTCAGCGGTGTGCTCGGCCGCTTCTTCGCGCTCTCGGAGGCCTACCCTGACCTCAAGTCGAATCAGAATATGATGCAGCTCTCCGAAGAGCTCTCCACGACCGAGAACAAGATCGCCTTCTCGCGCCAGTCCTACAACGACGCCGTCATGCGCTACAACAACAAGTGCGAAATGGTGCCGTCGAGCCTGGTGGCGGGCGCGTTCGGTTTCAAGCGCGCCGAGTTCTTCGAGGTCGAAGTCGAAGCAGAGCGCGCCCCGGTCCAAGTTCAGTTCTGAGTCATGGACTTCTTCGAGGAGCAGGCCCTCGCGCGCAGGCGCACCGTTCGGCTGGTGCTGCTCTTCGCGGTAGCCATCGTCGGGATCGTCGTCGCGGTCTATTTCCTCGCGATGATTTTCTACGGCACGGAAGCAACGGACGTGGCGTACCATCATGACGACCTGGGCCGCCGCGCCTCGATGCTCTGGAACCCCAGCGTGTTGCTCTTCGCCGTTGGCAGCACGACGACGGTGATCGGCTTGGCGTCGCTCTACAAGATCGCACAGTTGCGCGACGGTGGTCCGGCTGTCGCTCTGAGTCTCGGCGGGCGAAAGGTAGACCCCGACTCGGCCAAGCTCGATGAGCGCCGTCTGCTGAATGTCGTCGAGGAGATGGCGATCGCCTCCGGTGTGCCGGTGCCCGAGGTGTACGTTCTCGACCGGGAGTCCGGTATCAACGCGTTCGCGGCGGGAAACACGACAAGCGACGCGGTCATAGGCGTGACGCACGGCACTCTTCAATTGCTCCGGCGCGATGAGCTGCAGGGCGTGATCGCGCACGAGTTCAGTCACATCCTCAACGGAGACTCTCGCCTCAATATCCGCGCCATCGGGCTCCTCCATGGGATCTTTTTCCTTGCTCTCATCGGTCGGTTCCTGACTCACGGTTCCATGCGCGGCGGGAAAAAGAACGGGGGTGGCGTAGCGCTCCTCGGGCTTGGCCTCTTGGCTATTGGGTCGATCGGAGTGTTCTTCGGACGCATGATTCAGAGCTCGATTTCACGGCAGCGGGAGTTCCTCGCGGATGCATCGGCAGTGCAGTTCACGCGCGACACGGACGGTCTGGTAGGTGCCCTCAAGAAGATCGGCGGCGTGGCGCCCCGTTCGTTCCTCAGCACGCCGCAGGCCGATGAGGCGAGCCACATCTTTTTCTCGGACGCGATCCGCCGAATGCGCTTGTTCGCGGGGCTCTTCCGCACGCACCCACCGCTCGGGGAGCGCATTCGCAAGCTCGAGCCCATGTGGGATGGCGAGTTCCCGGAGGTGGCTCTTCCGGACATCGCCGATGGGATGAGCACGCCGCCCGATGCTCCGGACTACGAGGCGAGCGCGTTCGCTGAGGTTCCCACCGGGAAGTCGGTGACCCAAGCCATTCAGCACATCGGAAGCCCGCGTCCGGCGCAGATCGCGTTCGCTCGATCCCTTCACGGCGCGCTGCCGGAGTTCTGGATTAACGCGGCTCACCAAGCGCCGATGGCCCAAGCGATGGTGTTTGGACTCCTGCTCGCGCAGGACGAGGTGCTCCGCGGAACCGAGCTGATACGCGTGGCCGAGCTCACCGACGGACCAACCGCCGACCTAACGCTTCGATTTCACTCCGAGGCTGGTGACCGTTCGTCCTCCGAGAAGATCGCGCTCCTCGACGTGGCGATTGCGACGCTGCGCAACCTGTCGTTCGATGAGTACGAGCGCTTCGTTGCAGTCGTCGATGCGTTGATGAATAGCGATCGGCGAATCGATCTCTTCGAGTACACGCTCAGCCGGATGATTAAACGTCATCTCGAGCGAAGCATCGAAGCTGCGAGCCCGACTCCGCTTCGGTTTCGCTCGCTGCAGCCTCTCGTGCCCGATGCGCGAATCTTGATCGCGACCCTGGCGCGCGTGGGCGGCCGCACCGAAGAGGAAGCCCAGCGCGCATTCCGGCGTGGGGTTCAGACGCTCCGACTGAAGGAGTCCGCCCAGGTGATCTTGCCTTCGAACGAATGCACCTTGGGCGCGGTCGACCGCGCTCTCGGGCGTTACGACGCGGCCGCGCCGGCGCTGAAGCGAGATCTCATGCTTGCCGGTGCTGCCACCGTGATGGCCGACGAGCGTGTCACCGACCCGGAGGTCGAGCTCATCCGTGCCATCGGAGATGCGCTCGATTGTCCCGTGCCTCCTTTTGTGCCATCGAAGTAGCACCATGGAGACACGAAGCGTCTACGAAACCGACGACGAGGTGCAGGCTCTGATCCTTCAGGAGGCGCTGGAATCCGAGGGGATCGCCGCCGTCCTGATCAATCATCGCGACACCGCCTACCCAGGCATCACGGATCGCCAGCGGCACGGGACTGAAATTCGCGTAGAGGAGGACCAGGTCGAGAAGGCGAAACAGCTGATTGAGGAGCTGTTGGCCGCCCAGCCGATCGAGGGGCCCCCGATTGCAGCGCCCCCCAGTTCTGAGCCCGCGCCAGGTGTCCGTGGGCCCGGATGGCTCGTCATCACGTTGATAATGTTGAGTTTATTGGGAGTCGCCGCTTATTTACTAAATGCCAAATAAGTCTTGGATCCAGCTGCATTCTGCGCTATAACTTAACTGTTAGTAAAGGATGCGTACGATGGATCACACCGAGACTTACGAACTGGGAGAGCTCGCGAAGCTCCTCAACTGGAACCCCGCTCACTGCAAGGTGATCCTCAAGCAGCTAGGCGCCGACCCGGCCCAGCCCATCGACGACGAGACCGCGTCGAGGGTAGCTCAGAAGATCCGTCGCCAGTGGCCGCCCCAGGCTGCCTAACTCGCGGCTTGTTGAACGAGCGCGGCGGCTCGCTCGCCGATCATCATGCTAGGGGCGTTGGTGTTGCCACCGGTCGCCTGCGGCATGATCGACGCGTCAGCGACTCGTAGCCCTTCGATGCCGCGCACCTCGAGCGTCGGGTCCACCACCGCCATCTCGTCGACGCCCATCTTGCAGCTACCAACCGGATGATAGACCGTCATCGCGCGTAACCGGATCTCTTCGGTGAGCTCCGCGTCGCTCGCTCGGGCTGCGCCCGGAGTGAGCTCTTCGCTCAAGTGCTCGGCCATCTCCGCATGCGCGCAGATCTCACGGCACTTTCGAATCGCTGTCAGGAACAGCTGCAAGTCCTCCGGCTCTTCCAAGAAGTGAGGATCGATGTGCGGCGTTTGGTCCGACCGGTTCGACGTGAGCAGGAGCTCGCCGCGGCTCTTCGGGTAGATCAACGTGGGCATGACGGTCAGGCAGCGACCCGTGTCGATGTCGGGGCGCTCAGGGCCGTCTTGATTCGGCGTCGGGTAGCCCCAGGGGAGCGTGTGAATCTGGATGTCCGGAATCGGGGCGCTGTCGTGACTCTTGATGAACGCGCCCCCCTCGAAGACCGTCCGCCCGAACCATCCGTTGCCGAACAGATACTCCTTGAGCATCCCGGCAAAAAAATGCGGCGCGGCGCCCCGGTGCAGGCTCGTCGGAGACCTGTATGTAATCGGAAAAAAGAGGTGGTCGTGCAGGTTTTTCCCAACTCCGGGAAGGTCCAGCTTCACCTCGACGCCGTGCTCGCGTAGGTGCTCGGCAGGCCCGATGCCGGAGAGCATCAGGATCTGAGGTGAGCCGATCGCCCCACCGGAGACGATCACTTCGCGCTTCGCGTGGGCGACGGTGACACCCCCCGGCTGTTCGTATTCAACGCCTGTCGCACGGTGATTCTCGATCACGACGCGACGCACCAGCGCCCGTAGCTCCAAGGTGAAGTTGGGGCGTTCGAGACTCGGATGGACGTACGCCTCGGCCGTGCCGCTGCGCACGCCGTGGCTTGCCGACATTTGATAGATGCTCGCGCAGTGCTGATTCTCCGCGTTGAAGTCGTCGCCGACCGGGATGCCGCAAACCGCGGAAGCAGCTCTCACGAACGCATTCGACACCGGACTGATTTGGTCAGCGGGGTGACGTGTGACTTGAATCGGGCCGCCCGCCCCATGGTAGGCGGTCTCCCCGTCTTCGTGATTCTCTAGCTTCCGATAGAAAGGCAGAATCTCTTCGAAGCTCCAACCCTCGCAGCCGCTCGAGGCCCATGCGTTGTAGTTCTCCTCGTTGCCTCGGAGATAGAGCATGCCGTTGACCGAGCTCGAGCCGCCAAGGACCTTGCCGCGCGTGTACGGGATGCGCCGCCCGTTGAGGTGCCGTTGTGGAACCGTCGTGAAGCCCCAATCGAATTTCTTCTTCAGCTGTTTGACCTGTTGCACCAGGCTGATCATCCCCGGCTTGCGGACCAGGGTCGTTCGGTCGGTGCCGCCCGCCTCCAGCAGCAGCACGCTAACGTCCGGATCCTCGGCCAGCCGGCTCGCCACGATGGCCCCCGCGGAGCCAGCCCCGATCACGATGTAGTCATACTCGGTCATCTCTGCGCTCCGAGTGAAACACGTTTCATTTTCAGGTCAACCACGCGCCTCGCCGATCGCCTCCCCGATCGCGTCGACGAGTCCGGAGTATCGCTGCGCCCGTCGTGCCATTGCAGCGTGAATCACCTGTTTCGGCCCCACGATGCGCACCCGTTTCCGCGCGCGGCTCACCGCCGTGTAAAGGAGCTCGCGGGTGAGCAGCGGCGCGTCTTCGTCTGGTAGAACGAGCAAGACCTCATCGAACTCGGAGCCCTGCGCCTTGTGAACGCTCAAGGCGAACGCGTCCGAGTATCGCGGTAGTCGCGCCTCGGCGATCTCTCGAAATCCGTCTGCGTCACTCTGCACGGTCGCGACGGGAGGCTCGCCGTCGAGCAGCATGGCGAAGTCTCCGTTGTACAGGCGAAGCTCGTGGCTGTTCTGCTCGATGATGATCGGCGTGACGCGCGGCGTACCGATCGCCGGAGGAGGGAGCCGTTCTCGAATCGCCAACCCAAGCCTCTCGGTTCCGATCGCGCCTCTTCGGAACGGGCTCAGAATCACGTACCGGCCGCGAAGCGCGAAGTGCTCTTCGCGATCGAGCGTGGCGAGGGCAGTGGCCCAATGGTCCGCGGCTCGATCGAGCTCTTTGCGCAAGCAGTCGGAGGGGCTCCAGACGACGTCGTCCGCCTTGGCTTCGAGCAAGGCGCTGACCGTCGCTCCTTGGCCTGTTCGTATGGAAGCCACCAGTTGGCCGAGAGGCTGTCTTTCGTCGTATCGGTAGGTCGTCGTCAGCCGTGTGACGCGGTCACGCCACCCAGTCTCTTCGCTTGCGGTGACCAGGTCGCGAAGAACCGATCCTGCTTCCACCGAGGTGAGCTGGTCCGGATCCCCGACGATCAGGAGCGTGGCCTCGCGCGGGGCCGCGTCGAGCAACTGCCGCATCAACCCGAGGTCCACCATCGACGCCTCGTCGACGATGATGACGTCCGCCTCGAGGGGAAGGTCGGCACTCCGAGCAAAGCGCATTCCCTCGCGTCGCATCCCGAGGGCGCGGTGAAGGGTCGTCGCTCGTTCTGGAATCTCGCGGAGGACCTCCTCGGGCGCCTCGATACGCGACTTGGCCTTGCGCACCGCCTCGCCGAGCCGAGCCGCGGACTTCCCGGTCGGGGCGAGCAGTATCACCTTGGGCGCAGCCTTCGCATCGCGCAGTCGCCCTTGAATGATGAGCGCGACGATCGCCGCGACCGTGGTTGTCTTGCCCGTGCCGGGCCCGCCACAAAGAAGGGAGACTCGATGCCGGAGCGCATTCTGGGCGGCGTGCCGCTGGCGGGAGTTGGCGGCCCCCGCAAAGAGGCGGTCGAGGGCCGCTTCGAGCCAGGACGCGTCGTCCGCGATGATGGGTGGTAGAGCCGAGCGTGCTGTGAGCTCCCGGGCAATGTCTTGCTCGAGCTGCCAGTAGCGACGTAGGTAGAGACGGCCGGCGGCGTCGAGGACGAGCGGCCCCCCTTGGGTGAGCCGGCTCTGGCGCAGTGCCTCCTTCCACTCCACCGCGCCCGGCAGCGCGTCGGGCTTCGTCGGTTCGTGTGGCCAGATCTCTCGGGCCGACATCCCGACCGGGAAGCAGCTGTGCCCGCGGCGGACGTTGCGGCTAGTGAGCGCGATCGCCAGCTCGACTTCCGGTCTCGGATCGGAGGTCATGCGAACGAGGCTATGGGCGAGCTGCGCGTCGAGCAGCTCCACCAGTCCGAGCGCTCGATACTCAGATAGGTTCATCGGCCCCTCCCAACCAGCGGTCGACGGCGCGCAGGAGCTCCGGGGGCTGACGGTCGAAGAACACGCTCGACCCTGCACTCTGTGAACCCCGCATCCCGCGGAGAAACAAGAAGAGCGCGCCGCCCCATTGCGTCTCCGCGTCATAGCCGACGACTCGTTGCCTCAGGTAGCGCTGAGCCGCTGCGGTGTAGAGTTGAGCCTGTAGCAAGTAGTGTGTGCGCTGGACCGCTTCGTTGATGTCCTCGGGCGCGTACGTCGGCAGTGTATTCGACTTGTAGTCCGCGACGTACCAACGGCCCTGCCACTCGAACATCAGATCAATGAAGCCGCGCAGGAAGCGTTGCAACGTTTGACCGCTGACGTCCGCAAGGCGTTCGAAATAGCGAGGGGCGGCAGCGGGAGCGCCGTGTTGACGCAATATCTCGGCCAGGTCGGGTAGCTTCGGGCCGTCTACGCGTAGCGTAAATTCGAGCTCGCGGAGCTGGGCGTCACGGTGGAGGTCCATCAGGCGCGGCGCCTCGGTCGCGTCGGTGAACGGAGTCGCCGCCACGGACAGCAGGTCCCGTTGGACGGCGGGGGCGAGCGCGGCATCGAACCCAAACGCATGGAGATGGCGTTCGATCAGTTGCCCGGCTTCGATAGCATCGAGCTGCTGAAAGTCCGCGTGTTCCAGAATCGAGTGAAGCAACAATCCAGTTCGTACGCCGCCGGGCAAGTCCGAGAAGAGCGCGGGTTGCCTCTCGACTGGCGATGCGGCTGGCCGCGGTCCCGGCGTTTTTTCGTCGTGTCCGGTGAGGCTCGTGAAGCTTGCAATACGCGGGGCATGACTGAAGTGCCGCACCTGCTCCCGCACCGTCAGCGCACGTCTCGGAGCCTCGTGCTCGCGCGGTGCGGCCCGTTGATCGTGAGCGGGACGCTCCCCGACCGTGCCCGACGACGCGGCCACGAACTCTTGCACGCCGGCCCGCATTCCGTCCTCGTCGAGCTTGCCCAAGCCCTCCTCGCCGTGCAGCAAGTAGCCGAGCGCGGCCTTCTTCCAGCCCGTTGCACGGCCCCAATAGAGAGTGCAGCGATACTTGGCGCGCGTCACCGCGACATAGAGGAGGCGCAGGGCCTCGGAGTACTCCTCCCGCCGGCTGGTCTCCTTGTTCGCCTCGTAGTCGGCGGACCCAAGGTCGACCTTGATGTCCCCGTGCTCGTCGTGGAACTTCACCGCGATGTCGCCGAACTGGCGCGCCCAAGGGAAGGGGCAATACACGATTCCGTACTCGAGTCCCTTGCTCTTGTGAATCGTAGCCACCCGAACGGCGCCGGAGTCCGCATCGGGACGCTGTTGCAGGTCATCCGATGCAACCGTGCCTTCACGCGGGCCGTCTTTTCCAAGGCGTCGGAACCACTGCATGAGCGCGACGGGGTTGCGTCCTCGCTCGCGTTCTCCGCGCAGGAGGAGCTCTTCGATGTGGAGCAGGTCGGTGAGGACGCGCCGCGCCGCGGGCTGCATGGCGATCGCCGCCTCGGCCCGCGTATGGCGGAGCATGTCCTCTAGGAAGCGCACGACGCCTTGGCCGTGCCAGGTATCGTTCCAGTTTCGAAACAGTGACACCCACGCGGACCAAGCCTCGTCGCTCATCGTGGCTAGTGTGTGGGGCGACACGTCGAGGAGGGACGTCAACAGCGCGCGTCGCACCAGGGAGGAGTCTCCCGGGAACAGGGCGGCTTCGAGCACAGCGCTCAGGTCGGAAGCGATCTCCGTGGCGAGGACACTCGAGCCGCCGTCGAGCGACACCGGGATGTTGAGCTCCCTGAGCGCGCCCGTCGTCAGAAGCGCTTGATGGTTGCTACGACAGAGCACTGCGATGTCTCCGGGCTCGACGGGCCGGCCCTCGACCTGAGCCTCCGACTCCAGCAAGAGCGCGATCTCGTTGGCGACGAGGGGCGCCACCGCCGCTGCGCCGCCTTTGAGCTGATCCGTTTCCAGAAAGACGAGCTCCATCGGCGGATCCAATGTCGTCCGGCTGCCTTCGTGGTGAGCAATTGCCTCGTCCATGTCGATCCCGCCGAGCAGGAACGGCGGCGACTGAAGCGAGAACAGCGTGTTGACCGCGTGGACCACCCCCGCATCCGACCGTCGATTGGTTCTCAGGGTGTGTACGCGATCGCCGACGTCTTTGACTGCACCGAGGTATGAGAAGACGTCGGCTCCGCGAAACGCGTAGATCGCTTGCTTGGGGTCGCCGACGTAGACGACCGACGACTCCCCGTAGATCGCCCGGAAAATTCCGTATTGCACGGCATCGGTATCTTGAAACTCATCGACGAGTGCCAGACGATACGTAGTCGAGATCTTCTCCGCGATCTGATCTCGATCAAACGCAGCGCTTTCGGTGTTCGAGAGGTCGAACGGTGCGTACACCAGGGTGAGCAAGTCGTCGTAGGTGAGAACCGCGCGGTCGTCTCTCCGCTGTTCGGCGCGCGACCGCGCGTATTCGATGAAGCGCTCCCGGAAGCGAAACACGGCATAGTCGAGACCAGGCACGAGCGATTCCTGTGCTTCGCAGAGTGGCGCGCACGCTTCGAAGAATGCGTCTTGCGGCTCGTCCCGCCCCTTCTTCGTCTTCAGTTTTCCTTGGGCAAGCCTCGGCAGAAAATCCGGCGGGTACGTGAAGCCGCTTTTCGCGAAGAACTCGTCCAGCGTGGGAAGCCACTTGTCCTCGATCGTCCGCACTTTGTAATAGGTCCCACTGAGATCGTCGTTGGTGGTGAGAGTGTTGGCCACTTGCCCACGGCGCGTGGCCCAGAGCCCGGCCGCCGCCTTCTTCAGCAGCAGCCATCGCTCGAGCGCCGCCGGGTCGAGCTCCGCCGGCACAGGCCCGAGGATCTCGATGCCGGGCATCACGCTCACCTTCGCCAGTTTTGCGAGCTGCGCGGCGCTGACCTTGTTCTTTTCGAGCGCGTGCAGCATCCAATCGGGAGCGTCGTAGAGTTCGGTCGTCCAGAAATCGACCGCCAGCTCCGAGTACATCGACGAGGCATCTTCTGAGACCTCGAAGTCGAAATCGATGCCGAAAAGGAGCGGATAGTCTTGAAGCAAACGTTGGCAGAATCCGTGAATGGTCAGGATCGCGGCCCGGTCCATCTCCCCCAGCGCCGCTCTGAGCTTCATTTCGGTCTCGCGTCGACCGAGACGTTCGACCGTCGCAGCGACGACGCCATGGAGCGCGTCGTCAGCGTTCGACCCTTCCCCGAGAAGAACGATTGCATCGAGGATTCTCTGGCGAGTTCGTACCCGAAGCTCGGCCGTGGCGGCCTTGGTGTAGGTGACGACCAGAATCTCCTCAGGCTTGAGGCCGCGCTCCAGGATCGCGCGGACGAAGTAAGTTGTGATCGTGTAGGTCTTGCCGGTCCCAGCGCTGGCTTGCACCAACGTCGGCGCGCGCAGAGGGATGAGCTGGGGAGAGATGGAGCTCATCCTTCGCTCCGGTGGCGAAACATCGGCCCATAAAGACCCGTTGCGGCTTGCTCGAATGCCTCGCGCCAATCCGCATCGAGGAAAGGGTCGTCCGGTCCGAGGACGTAGTCGATGTACGGGCTCCAGCCTCGCTGGCCGCTCAACTTCTTGCCGGCTTCCGAGAATGCCTTGACCGAATCCGCTCGACCGAGCGTCTCCACGAACGACCAGGACGATTCTCCAAACACAGGGGGCGGCGTTCGCAGCGAGCGGCGATAGAGGTCGATCAAGGTCTGGAGTTGATGGCGTGCGTCTGCGACCGGGCTGAAAGACAGCACCTTGGCTCGCGTCTCGGTCTCCCTAAGGACCAGGTGTGTCGCGCTCGGAAGCTCGTTCGACGTCTGCATGAGCAAATGCTCGATCCAGGTGCTCAGCTCCGCGCGCCGCCCCACCTTGCTGAACCGGCTCGAGACGCGATGCCCGCCACTCAGGCCGTCGATCCGAGCTTCGAGGACCACGCCGTCGAACTCCGCCGCGACGAGCCTCGACCCACACCCATGCTCGCTTCCGAACCCCGCCCGTCGGGCGTCGACGGCGCGAATCTCGCCCAGAAGTCGCTGCCTCTCGAGCGCTCCCCAGTTCCCGTCGGGAAACTCCGGCGCGGCGGCCAAGTACTCCTCGAGCGCCTGGTTGCGAAGCCCGGCCCTCAGCGACGTGTTGCCGAGCATGGCAGCCTCGCGCCGGCCGATCTCGGTCAACGCGCTCGTCGGCTCGTAGAGCTCCGACGCGTCGAATCGGGCGCGGAGAACCCGTTCGATGAAGGTTCTCATCGGCTCCCAAAGCCAGGCCGAGAGCTCGCCCACCGACAGGGTATCTTCCGCCGTCTCCGTCTCCGCGATCAATTCGATTCGGCCAGGAGTCTCCGCCGGCCGTCCCAGTGCGCGCGCGATCTCAAGATATCGCCTCGAGCTGCTTTGGGGAAGGCCGCTCTCGTCGAAGTACCTGGAGTCGAACGCATGTAGCGGGTGTTCCGTCGCTTCGAGCACCGGTTGGTTCTCGGCCAGCGTGTAGTAGCGTCGAAGGGTTTCGCAGAGCTCCCAGACGACCGGCGATGAATTCGCGCCGCTCCGAGGACTATCGGCGGGTGCGCTGTAGGTGATGATCAGGCGATCCCGCGCGCACAGGACCGCTTGGAGGAATGAATGGCGGTCGTCGCCTCGCTTGTTGCGATCGCCGGGTTCGTGAGTCGCCCGAGTTCGGTCGAAGCTGGGGCGGTCGTCCGCCCGCGGAAACTGGTCTTCGCTCATCCCCATGAGACAGACGACTCGAAACGGAACCGAGCGGAGCGGCACCAGCTCGCAGAGCGTCACGCCGCGTCGCAGAAAGCCTACGGCAGGCGCCCTGTGCTGCAGCAAGGCCCCGAGCTCTCTTCGAACCGTCTTGAGGGCGATCGTGCCCTCGTACTCGCTTTGCCGGGCCAGCTCTCGTAGCTCGCCCAGCGCGGCTCGAAGGGCACGTACCCCGGCGCTGCTCTCATCGTCCTCCGCGAACAGCAAGGACGAGAACCGTTCGAGCAAGCTTGCCCAGGCTTCGATGCCGAGCGGACTCCGGGTCCCGCGCTGGAGCTCGAAAAGAAGCTCGCACAGACTTGCCCATCGTCCCAGGAGCTCCGCGTCTCCGAGGCTCGGCGAGCCACGTGGTAGCAAGCCTTCGAAGACCTCGATGTCGTCGGGGGTCGACGCGAACCCGAGAAACAGCCGCCCCAAGCCCGCACGCCACGTGTGGACCGGATCCGGTGGAAACTCGAGCTCCTCGCGATGCTCCTCGTCGATCCCCCAGCGGACGCCCGACGCGGCGAGCAACTCCGCGAGCCGTGCCCGCTCGTCCTGTGCAAAACGAAAGGCCTCGCGCAGCGAGCTAGCATCCATGAGCTGCATCAGGTCGAAGACCGAAAAGCGAGAATCGACCACGTCGAGCACCGCCATGAAGTCGTCGTAGAAGCACGCGTCGTCCCGCGTCCTGCGGTCGTGGACTTCGAAGGGGATGCGATGTTGATCGTCCTGGCCAAAAACAGCTCGGAACACGGGCGCGTACGCGTCGAGATCCGGCACCATGACGACGATGTCTTCGGGGCGAAGCGAAGCGTCGTCCTCGAGCGCGGCCTGCACGAGCTCATGAAGAACCTGAACCTCTCGCATCGGCCCGGTGCACGCGTGAATGGAGATCGATTGATCCGAGGCGCTGATCGTCTGCCGCGCGCCGTCCGCTCGGGGGCTTCGAAACTCGAGGACATCGGCTTGGAGCGAGCCCAGAAGGTTCTGCTGCGTTGGCGCCTCGAAGACATCGAGCTCCTCGTGTACGGTGTCCCCCACACCGATCAATAGTTGCTGGAAGTCTCGTGCGAGCCGGCCGAGCGAGGAAACGAGTTGGTGTCCGTCGCTCGGGTCCACATCGGCCAAGTACTCGGACGATGGTTGCAACAGGTAGAACGTCGTTGGAATGGTTTGCGACAGCACACTGAACAACTCGAGGAAAAGTGGCGGCAGCGTCTCGAGGGCAAACAGATGCAGCCGCTCGAAAGGGAGGTCTCTCGGCTTTTCGTTCGAACGAAGAGCCCCGAGGGCCGCGCCGGTGCGTGACGCGAGATCGTGTGGACCGAGCCGCCCTGCCACACGCCGCCAGAGCTCAGCCTGCCAGCCGGGCGCTTCACCCTGCATCCACTCTTGCAAGAGCCCAGGCCGGTACACCACGTAGTCGTCGAACACGCTCGACACCCTGCTTGCCAGTCGCAACACCCGGTCGGCGTCCGAGGGCTCCCCGAGGTAGGCCCCGAGCTCCGCGGGCGCGGATTCGCGTAGCAGCTCGGCGATGGTCCATTTCAAACGCCCCGGCTCGTAGGCATTGGCCTCTTCGGGGCGTCCCTCCGACAGGCTGTCGAGCACCTGTTCGACCACCGAGCGCGGAAACGGAAACGACGGGTTGCTCCAAATGCCGAGCCGTTCGGCCAAGGCAAGCGTGAGCCATCGCTCCATGCCACGGCTCTGGACGACGATCGCCTCTTTCTTGAAGGGCCCGAGGGGCTCGTCGCGGATCAGCGAAGCGAGCGCGTCAGCCAGGTTTTCGGTTTGGTTGCTGCGGATGAGCTTCATGCACTCAGCGAGGCGGAAACTTTCGCTCCAGGTTCTTCATACCGTTGCCGAGGGCGACTTGGAACAGCTTTCTCCCCATCCAGGCTTTGACGGGCGAGCGCGGAAGCCGCCCGTAGGCGAGCCAGCACGCCACGGTCCCGCCATCGGGGTGGGGTTCGCAGGTGAACACCCCGAGGTGGTCGGTGCATGTCCCGAAGAACGCCGCATCGTTGGCCGAGTAGGCAATCATCCGCGGCGCGTCGAACTCTTTGACCGTCTCTCGTATCGGTTTGCCGGCTGCGCCCTGGATCATACGCACCGATCCCACCTGCCCGGGAACTGCGGCCTTCGTGTCGTCTGCCCAGGTCTTCTTCGCGCCCCAGAGCCACTCGCTCAACCTGCCGAAGTCGGTGACGTAGTTGAACAGCTCGCGCTGCGTGACGTCCAGGTGTCGAGTCGTTTCGAAGAGCAACGGTTGATCGCTCAGACGCGCGCCCGTTTCCGTGGCGCAGGTCGCGAACTCCGAGAAGGCACCCATCTTCCCGAGTCTTACCGCTTTGCATCGAAGTTCAAGCCTCAAGAGAGGCGGTTTCGATAGTCCAGGTAGTCAAAACGCCGCTGCACCCGGTAGGAGTCGTCACGGGGGTCATAGAGAGCGATCGATGGCAGACGAACGCCGTTGAACGTGCTGGTCTTGACCATCGTGTAGTGGGCCATGTCTTCGAAGAGCAAGCGGTCACCGACCGCCAACGGCTGAGCGAAGGAGTACTCCCCGATCATGTCGCCCGCGAGGCAGCTCAGGCCCCCTAGCCGGTAGGTATGAGCCAGTTGTCCTCCCTCCGCGGCGTCTCGAATCTGCGGCCGGTAGGGCATTTCGAGGACGTCCGGCATGTGGGCGGTCGCGGACGTGTCGAGGACGGCGACGTGTCCATCGTTGTCGACGATGTCGAGCACGGACGCGACGAGCACGCCCGCATTCAGACCGACCGCCTCGCCCGGCTCGAGGAACACATCGACCCCGCGCCGCTGCTTGAACTCACGCACCAGCTCGATCAATAGACTTACGTCGTAGCCGGGCTTCGTGATGTGGTGACCGCCGCCGAAGTTCACCCACTTCGCGCGGTCGATCCAGGGCTCGAATCGGTCCTCGATGACAGTAAGTGTTCGTTGCAGCGCATCGGCTCCGAGCTCGCACAGCGTGTGGAAGTGCAAGCCGTCGATCCCGCCGAGGCTTGCTTGGCTGAGTGCGGCGCGGGTCGTGCCGAGCCGCGAACCGCGCGCGCACGGGTCATAGAGCGCCACGTCGACTTCGGAGTGTTCAGGATTGATTCGCAGGCCGAAGCTCTTGCCGGGTGTGTGTTCATCGATGATCGTCCGGAAACGACCGACCTGTGATGGCGAGTTGAAGATCACGTGATCCGAGTAGCGAATCGTCTCGCGAAGCGACGCCTCGTCAAAGGCGGGGCAGTAGGTGTGGACCTGCTTGCCGAGCTCTTCGGCGCCGAGCCTTGCTTCGTCCGGGCCGCTCGCCGCCACCCCATCGAGGTACTTCCCGACGAGCGGGAACGTCGACCAGGCCGCAAAGCCCTTGAGCGCTAGCAGAACGCTGCAGCCCGATGCCTCTTGGACATGCGCGAGCAGCGCCAAGTTGCGCCCGAGCGCCTCGAGGTCGACCACGTACGCCGGCGAATCGACTCGGCTTGGGTCGAGCTTGGCGCAGGGGAGCACTACAGCTCCTTCACGTGCCAGGGAAGCCCGCGGACTGCGAGCTCTTCGAGGAACGGCTCCGGATCGAGCTGCTCGACGTTGAACACGCCGCGCCCACGCCACTGCTTGGTCAGCATCATTTTGGCGCCCACCATGGTGGGAACGCCGGTGGTGTATGAAACCGCCTGGGCCCGAACTTCCTTCCAAGATTCCTCGTGGTCGCAGACGTTGTACATGAACACCTTGCGGTGCTCTCCGTTCTTGCGGCCCTCGATCAAACAACCAATGCTCGTCTTGCCCGTGTAGTTCTCGCCGAGTGTCGACGGGTCGGGCAGCAGCGCCTTCAGGAATTGTAGTGGGACGATCTCGCGGCCCTCATATTCGATCGGAGCGATGTTGGTCATGCCAACGTTTTGAAGCACGCGCAGATGCGTGAGGTACTCCTCCCCGAACGTCATCCAAAAACGAATGCGCTTGAGCCCATCGATGTGCTTCACCAACGACTCGAGCTCTTCGTGATAGAGCAGGTACGCTTTGCGTTCGCCGACTTCGGGAAAATCGAACGTGCGCGACTGCGACATCGGCTCGATCTCTACCCACTCGCCATTCTCCCAGTAGCGGCCGCGCTGGGTGATTTCGCGGATGTTGATCTCGGGGTTGAAGTTGGTGGCGAAAGGGTGGCCGTGGTCCCCAGCATTGCAGTCGAGGATATCGATAGAGTCGATCTCGTCGAACAGCTTGTTCTGAGCGTACGCGCAGAAGGCATTGGTAACGCCCGGGTCGAAGCCCGAGCCCAATAGCGCCATGATTCCACGCGCTTGAAAGCGCTCGTGGTAGGCCCACTGCCATCGATACTCGAACTTCGCCTCATCGGGGGGCTCGTAGTTCGCGGTGTCGAGGTAGTCGACGCCCGTCTCCAGGCAGGCATCCATCAGGGGTAGGTCCTGATAGGGGAGTGCGACGTTGATCAGGAGGGCTGGTTGCACGCGTTTGATCAAGGCGACCGTCTGTGCGACGTCGTCGGCATCCACCTGGGCAATCTCGATTTCATGACCGTGAAGCGCGCGCACCTGCCTCTGGATCGCCTCGCAGCGCGACAACGTCCGGCTGGCCAAAACGACCTCCGAAAACGTGTCTTTGTCGTTCGCGCATTTGTGGGCCACGACGCCGCCCACGCCACCCGCGCCAATGATCAACACCCTGCTCATCGAGTCCTCCGCGGCGAGCTATACGATCTAGCCGTCCCCTGTGCGAGGTGTGACTTCGACGTTCCCGGTTTGCAACCCAAGTCACGTGACTTTCACCAGAGCTTGTGGTTACCTCCGCTACCTTACGAGGGAAGGGTATAAGCGTCTTGATGAACGCAGCGATAGTAGGTTTGGACGTCGGCTCCACGACCGTGAAAGCGGTCATCGTCGATCCGGAAACCAAAGAGATCACGTGGAGCGACTATCAGCGGCACCACACCAAGCAGGCCGAGTGCGTTCTCGATTTCATGGAGCGCATTGGGAAGGTTCTGGCCGAGCACGCTTGTGACGACGTCCGAGTGTTCATCACCGGGTCGGGTGCGACGCCTCTCGAGGGTCCCCTCGGCGCGAAGTTCGTTCAAGAGGTGAACTCCGTCACGTTGGCAGTCGAGCAGTTGCACCCCGATGCGGGGTCCGTCATCGAGCTCGGCGGCCAAGATGCGAAGATCATCATCTTCAAAGAGAACAAGAAGACCGGCGACAAGAGCGCGATCGCTTCGATGAACGACAAGTGCGCTTCCGGGACGGGAGCCACCATCGACAAGTGCATGATCAAAGTGGGCATGCCTTCCGAGGAGACGCTGAAGCTGCACTTCAACGGGGACAGTCTGCACCACGTCGCTGCGAAGTGTGGCGTGTTTGCGGAAACCGACATCGTCAACCTCGTCAAGACCGGCATTCCGTCCGACGAGATCATGTGCTCACTAGCCGACGCGATCGTCATGCAGAACCTCTCCGTGCTCACGCGAGGCAACACGCTTCGGCACAAGGTGCTCCTGCTCGGTGGTCCCAACACGTTTCTTCCGTTCCTCCAGGAATGCTGGCGAAAGCGCATTCCCGAGACCTGGGACGAGCGCGGATACGACTACCCGAAGGATGTGCCGATCGAGGAGCTGATTCCGGT
>JAUXFZ010000131.1 GCA_030622585.1 Myxococcales bacterium | reverse complement strand
GATCGAGTTTGAAGGCAAGCAACTTCGCCAGGACATCGGCTGGCGGGCCCGCACCCGCTGATGGCCGATCTGGCCGCGCTCGTGAGGGTCTTGGAACGGGGAGGCGTGGTGGCCTGTCCTACGGAAACCTGGCTCGGGTTGCTGGCCGACGCCCTCAACGAAAAGGCCGTCGAGCGGGTCGCGGAGCTCAAGGGCCGGCCGGTCGACATGCCGATCGCGCTCCTCCTCCCCGACTCACAGGCCGTGACCGATGTGGCGCACGCCCCTTCCGCGGCGGCGCGAGCTCTCATGGAGGCTCATTGGCCTGGACCGCTGACGATATTGCTAACGGCCAAGCCCGGCCTGAGTCCACGGCTCACCCGCGACGGCAAGCTCGGCGTTCGCGTGCCCGGGGCGAGCCCTGCGGCGGATCTGGTGCGGGCTTTCGGACGCCCCCTGACCGCGACCAGCGCGAACCGAACCGGGGAGCCCTCGTTACGAAGTGTGAACGAGCTTCCGGTCGCCCTGGCGGAGGGGCTCGACGGGCAGGTGTCTGGGGTCTCCCCGGGCGGCCCTCCCTCGACCCTGATCGATGCGACGAGCAGCCCGATGCGGATCCTTCGCGCCGGCGCCATCGAGATTGATCCGGCCGCTCTTTGACAGAGGCGGGGCTACTGCGTCACTCTTCGCGTACGGAGGACCGATGGCGCTGATCGAAACCGAAGAAGCTGCACGACGCTTGGCACGAGCGATCTCGAGTGACCTTGCTCTCTACAACGAGGACAAGATTGCCGAAGGGGTTCAAAACGACAATCTTTTCGACGTGATGGCTGACGAAGTTCAAGAGGGACGTGACCTTTATCAGAGCCGGGTCGCACCCGATCTGCTCCCTCGCAACCTGTACGACCGCGCGATCATCGACCTCCTCGTTCGCTCCAAGGCGCACGTCGAATCGCCGATGTGGTAGGCCTGCCCGCGCAATGACTCTCAACTCTGTCGGACGCCGACTCACCATCGGCTTCATCGTTGCGCTTTGCGCCGGCTGTTCAGGCGCCAGTTCCGCGGGGTCCGGAGCGACCGGAGGCGTAGGTGGGACCGGTGGGGCAGGCGGTGCTCGGTGTCCGGACGAGGCGATCGACTCGTGCCTCGACCTTCTGGACTGCTGCCGGGCGATCCTCATCAACCCCGTCTTCTTCCAGAGCTGCAACTCGGTGGTCCTTCAGTGTGACCAGGATCGGTGTTTGGAGGTGCTCGGTGGGTACCCGCAGTGCGCGCCCGACCCGGAGCTCGATGCCGGCGCTCCGGACGCTGGCTAGCTGACCCGCAGGGTCTCGAGCGCGCGCAGGAACGTCTCTGGGGGCTCGCTCTCGAAGCGCATCGGCTCGCCTGTGATCGGGTGCGCGAACGCGAGGAGGATGGCGTGCAGTGCTTGGCGGCCGAGCTCGGCCGACGCGTGGCGTAGCTTGGGGTCTCCGATCGACCTTCCGTAGAGCGGATCTCCGAGGACCGGGTGTCCGTGCTCGGCGAGATGCACGCGGATCTGATGGGTGCGCCCCGTCTCGAGACGGCAACGAAGTAGGGCGCTTCCGTGCAAAAGCTCGAGTGTCTCGAGGTGCGTGATCGCCCGCCGTCCCCGGTCGCCCCGCGACGTGAATTTCTTTCGATGGGCAGGGTTTCGGCCGTGGAACGTGTCATACGTCATCGACTGCGGGGGCCGGCCCAGCGCGATCGCCAGGTACGCTCGCTCGAGGGCGTGCTGCTGAAACATCTCGACCAGCCGCTCATGCGTTGCGGGTGTCTTGGCGACTACCATCACCCCGCTCGTGTCCTTGTCGAGGCGGTGGACGATTCCTGGACGCACCGGGTCTGTTCCCCCCTGAATTTCGCAGTGATGGAGCAGCGCATTGACGAGTGTGCCGTCCGCGTGACCGGGAGCAGGATGGACCACGAGGCCCGCCGGCTTGTCGAGAACGAGCAGATGGGCGTCCTCGAACAGAATCTCCAAGGGAATGTCCTGGGGCTCGGCGTTCATGGCTTCGGGCGGGGCGGGGTCAATAGAGACCTCGGCACCAGCCAAGCCCTTCGTCTTACGAGAGACGACCTCGCCGGCCTGCTCGACGCGCCCCTGCTCGATCCATCGCTGCAGCACGCTACGGGAGAATTCCGGGCAGAGGCGCGCCAGAACGCGATCGAGGCGCTTCCCCGCGTCCTCGTCCGCGAGCGTGACGACCGTCGGCGCTGGCGCCGATTCCGGCATCCCCTACTCGAGTCTCTTGATCAGCTGGTGCGCGTTGGTCTGCATGTCGATGTTTTGGAACACACAGATGCCCAGCTCGGGGTCCAGGCTCTGACAATGCTCGGCGATCTTTGCGACGGCGGCCTCGTCGTACCGCGAGCGGTGGCCCGCTGGGCCAGGGAGCCGAAGGTAAGTCATTTTCGACTTTGGCGGTGGGTCGTCCATGAGCGGGTCGTACGCAGCGACGGCCGGCCGGTCGCCGCATGCCGCCACGATGTCACTCGCCTTCCAAGCGTCGAGGTCGAAGACGATCGGGGGCATTTTCGCGGGGACAAAACCTAGAAACGCTCGAAGAGCAGCTCGGTTTGCCTTGCCATGCTTGAACTTTTCGTCCGCGCTAAATATGACGGCCTTGGCCTTGATGTCGGTCGCAAGCGCTAGAACGGCTTCGCATGTCGCCTTGTTTTCCTTGGTGCGCCGGAAGCCCGAGTCGCTGACCGACTTGGGCGCCACCACGGTAAACAGAAAGTCATCGGGGGCCTCCCGAATCCAGCGCCTGACCGTACCGGCGCCCGGAATGGCGATCTCGGTGTCCGAGATTTCCACCGCATCAAATTCCTGCCAATATCGGCTGACCGGCACAGGGAACCCGGAGCACGCGACCACAAACATAGCGCGGGAGTATACAAGCTTTGGCGCAGAAGGCCCGGAGTGAGTCCGTGATTGGCGGGAATTCATCGATCCTGGGTGGCCTCTGATAGGATCGCTGCCGTGTCTGATTTCGGCTTCGACGCCTACGCGCTCGACGATGCGGAACCCACCGGGCACCCGCATCCGTTGGAGATTGCACGCGATCTGATCGAGGCGGGCAAGCCCCACGCGGCGCTCGAGATGCTGAGCCTGCACCACGAGGAAGGGGCGGATGATCCCGAGTACCTGCTGCTTTGTTCCGCTGCGTGGAGAGCGGATGGCGACACGCTGCGCGCACAGCAGGCACTGATGGGGGCGGCTCGACTCGCACCGGAGGATCCACGGCCCCTGATGGGGCTCGGCGAGCTGTTGGCCGAGCGGGGGGAGCACGACAAGGCGGCCCGCGTGCTGGACAGGGCGCGCGCGTTGGAGGATGTCGCGGCGCACCAGGAGGAGGTCTCGGGGGTGATGGGGCCAGAGGCAGGCGATGATCTGATCGCTTACGCGGAGCAATGGGAGCGGGGGAACCAGTCGGCGTTTACGCCGCGGCAGGTCCTGTTCGCCGTCGCTGTGCTGGGCGGTGTCGCACTTCTGATCACGGGGATTGCGACGCTCACGAGCACTGCGGACGAGGCTCCAGCAGTCCCAGCGGAGGAGGTCTCGACGGAGCCGATTGCGATCGAGCCTGTGGAGGCCGAGTTGATCCGCGAGCCCTTGCGCGAACCGGACGTCGTTGCGGCGTCTCCCATCGCGGAGCCCGAGGTGACAGCCGAGGTGCCGGCGCCCGAGCCTGAGCCCGAGGTCGAGCTGAAGCCGGCGGCTCCGGTGTCCAAACCACCTCGGAAGTCGACTGCGTCTCGCAGGGTGGCCCCGACACCCACGCCCGAGCCCAAGGCTGCGGTCGTGCAGGCCGAGTTGGCGTCGTTGGACGCCAGGCAGCTTACTGCGCGCGCCGACGTCCTCTACGTGCAGGGTCACACCGGGGTCAGCGCCGGCTACTACCGGCGCGCGCTCGAGCTCGATCCGGACTACGCGCCCGCGTTGGTCGGCATGGGTCAGAGCATCCTCCGTGCCAAGAAGTACTCCGAGGCGATGAAGAACGCGTCCCGAGCGCTGCAGCTTGCCCGCGGCGTCGACGCGCGCCCGGGCCTCGAGGCCGCTGCGATCTATCAGATGGGACGCGTTCATTACGAGCGCGACGAGCGGGATGCGGCCCGCCGGCTGTTTCGGCAGTCGATTTCCCTGCCCGGCACGCCGCCGGAGTCGTGGTTCTACTTGGGTGAGGCGCTGTCGAGCGACAACTCCCCCGCGGCGCGGGACGCCTATGAGAGGTACTTGGAGCTCGTGACCGAGGGCCATTTGGCTGAGCGGGCTCGTCGGGCAATTCGGTAGTATGCTCCCCCCGTGGCGAAGAGACAGAACGAGCGGCGCCAGGCCCGCAAGGAGCGAGCCAGGGAAGCCAAGGACGCCAGGCGCGAGGCGGAGGTCATCGCGCAGCGTCGCCGTAGCATGCAGATGCGCCTGTCGGCGGCCGTTGCCGTCCTGACTTTGGTGGTTGCCGGCGTTTGTTACTGGGTGCTCGACAGTCGTCAGCTGATGGGCATCACACTCCTCATCGGCGGTGTTCTATTCTTGGTGATCGCACTCGGGACGTTGGCCTCCGGCGTGCGGCCACGCGACCGAACGCGCGCCGGCTCGATCGACTACGGCAACCGTGACTGACGACACTTCACCGACGGATGTGCAGGCCGAGCGGTGGGAAGCAGCCGAAGAAGGCATGGAGCTTCTGCACGCGGGCGAGACCGATCAAGCGATCGATGAACTCTTGCGCGTCGCCCGGGAGGATCCGCAAAACGAATATGCTCTCCACTTTCTAGGTCACGCGTACTTTCAAAAGGAAGCGTTCCCGGAGGCGCTCAAGAGTTACGTCGAGGCGTTGAGGCTTGCCCCCGAGTATGTGGGCGCGATGGTGGGTGCGGGGCAAACGCTCCGCATGATGGGCGAGTACGACCGCGCAATCCGAATCGGCAAACGTGTGCTTCAACAGCAGGAAGACGATGGCGACGGGTTGTTCCTGGTCGGCTCCGCTCACTTTCAAAAGGGCGAGAACGACGCCGCGAAGCGCTATCTCGAACGGTTCCTCGAAACGAGCCCGGAGCTGGAGGTGGCGCTGGAAGTCGAGGGCATGCTGCAAGTCATCCGGGGCGAGGTATTACCTTTCCCAGGTGCGCAGGACACGGTAGAGAACTAGCATGAGGTGCCTGTGACCGCGGATCCCGCGAAGAAGCTGGCAGCCGATCGGCAGTCAGACGATGCCAAGAATCGCCTGCGCGACGAGGCGGACCGGTGGCGCGAGCAGGATGTGCGGGACGCCACGGCTCGCCATCCCGTGCGTAGGGAGCGGTTCGTCACGCACAGCGACCTCGAGGTGCCGGACCTTCTCACGCCGGCCGACCTCGACGACGACTATCAGCGCGACCTCGGGTTCCCGGGCCAGTTTCCGTACACCCGCGGAGTTCAGCCGACGATGTACCGTGGCCGCCTGTGGACAATGCGGATGTTTGCTGGCTTCGGGACGCCGCGACAGACCAACGAGCGTTTTCGATACCTGCTCGCGCAGGGCCAGACCGGCCTTTCGACGGCTTTCGATTTCCCGACGCTGATGGGATACGACAGCGATTCACCGCGCTCGCTTGGCGAAGTCGGCATGGTGGGCGTGGCGGTCGATACGCTCCGCGACATGGAGATCCTGTTCGACCAGATTCCGCTCGACGAGGTGACGACGTCGATGACGATCAATGGTCCTGCAGCCGTGCTGCTCGGGTTCTACATCGCGTTGGCTGACAAGCGGGGGATTGCCCGCGACAAGATCGGCGGGACGGTCCAGAACGACTGCCTCAAGGAGTTCATCGCGCAGCATGCCTGGGTGGTGCCTCCGCGTCCGGCGATGCGAATCGTCACCGACTCGATCGAGTTCTGCGCAAAGGAAGTGCCCCGCTGGAACAGCGTCAGCATCAGCGGCTACCACATTCGCGAGGCGGGCTCGACGGCTGCGCAAGAGCTCGCGTTTACGATTGCCGATGGGCTCGAGTATGTGAAGTGGGGGGTCGAGCGCGGGCTGGATGTCGACGAGTTCGCACCGCGTCTGTCGTTCTTCTTCGACGTTCACAGCGATTTCTTCGAAGAGATCGCGAAGTTCCGCGCAGCGCGCCGCATGTGGGCGCGGCTGATGAAAGACCGGTTCAATCCGAAGAATCCACGCTCGTTGATGCTGCGGACGCACGCGCAGACGGCAGGCGTGTCGCTCACCGCTCAGCAGCCCTACAACAACGTCGCGCGCGTGGCCCTTCAGGCGCTGGCCGCGGTGTTAGGCGGGACTCAATCGCTGCACACCAACAGCCTCGACGAGACGTTTGCGCTCCCCACCGAGGAAGCGGTCACGGTGGCGCTCCGCACGCAGCAGATCATCGCCGAGGAGTCTGGCGTTACCAATACGATCGACCCTTTGGCCGGCAGCTACTTCGTCGAGTGGATGACCGACCGCCTCGAAGAAGAGGCCATGGACTACATCCGCAAGATCGACGAATTCGGAGGCATGGTTGAAGCCGTCGAGCGTGGTTACCCGCAACGTGAAATAGCTGGCTCGGCGTACCGCCTCCAGCGGCAAGTCGAAAGCGGCGAAAAGACGGTCGTCGGCGTCAACAAGTACGAGCAAGACGAGCAGCCCGACATCCCAACCCTCCGAGTCGACGAGTCGATTCAGAAGGAACAGGTCGAAAGCCTCGCCAAGGTCAAAGCCGACCGCGACGCCGCTGCCGTGTCCAAGGCCCTCGCCACGATCGCCGAAGACTGCCGCACCGATCGCAACGTCATGCCCGGCATCATCAACGCCGCAAAGGCCTACTGCACGGAGCAGGAAATCTGCGACGTGTTCCGAAACGTCTTCGG
>JAUXFZ010000042.1 GCA_030622585.1 Myxococcales bacterium | reverse complement strand
CGTTCGGGAAGTCCTCGCTGACCGACTTCAGCACCTGCATGCCGTCGAGCTTCGGCATGCGCAGGTCGGTGATCAGAACATCGATGTGATGCTCCGCCATGGCCTCGAGCACCGCAGCGCCGTCGGCAACGCAATGCACCTCGTACCCATCGTGCTGCAGTTGTGCCTTCAGGACTCGGCGAAGGTTGTCCTCGTCGTCAGCGACGAGAATCTGTTTGTTTTCAGCCACGACCCGGAGTGTAGTGCAGCGCGGTCAGCTGTACAGATGCCTCGCGTCGCCGCTCAGCTTGCCGCCGCCAGGCGGTGCTCGGCGGCCCGGATTACGGTCGCGCGCTTCTTCCGCGTCCGCTCGTAATCAAGCAGCGCCGTGGCCTGCGTTGTGGACAGGCGCTGTACGCGGCTCACCACGTCTTTGGCGGTCAACTGGTCGTAGTTGCGCAGCGGGCTCTGGCCCTTCTTGGACGTGGCCTTGGCCGCCTTGGGCTTGGCGTTTTGGCCCAGCCGCCCGTCCACTCTGCGCTGTGCTTGCTCGAGCAGATCGTGCGTCGACTGCAGAACGGTCGTTTCGACGGTTCCGAGCTTGAGGGCTTCCCGGGTGCTCAGCGCCTGGCTCTCCACCTGCCCTAGCCGTCGTTCGAACGCGGCCACATAGGCATCGCGTGTCTTCAGCACCAGCGCTTGCCACTCGAAGGCCTCCTTGCGTACGGCCTTTTGAAACCCCGCAGCCGAGCGGCCGGTGGTGCCGGCGAGCTTGGTGCTCGCGACCCTCATGTCCTGGGCGAAGGCGACGCTTGCACTCTGCGCGTCCTCGAAGAAAATCTCGCCTGCGTTCCGTGTTTGCTGGAACCAGAGCGTCCCCTGCTTTTGAAGTCGGCTTCCGCTCCGACGAAGTGGGTTAGTGCGTGTCATGTCTCTATCCTCCTTGGATGACGCGGCGCGTTACCCACAGTCACGATAGCTACGAACGGGCCCGCGTCAAGATCGCCATGAAACCATGAACCTTTTCACCATTTGGATTAGACTTTAGGGCTAATGGCCGTCCCCCTGCGAACCCTCGTCGTCGACGACTCGAGTTCCATGAGGGCCCTCCTGCGCGAGTTGCTCCGTGAGCGAGGTCACCAAGTGACCGCCGTTGCCTCGGCGGAGGAGGCGCTCGGGGCTCACCTCGAGCAGCCTTTTCAACTGATGCTCGTCGACTGGACGCTGCCGGGGATGTCCGGGCTCGACCTGTGCCGAATGGTGCGCAGCCGGCCGCGCGGTGAGGACGTGGTGCTCCTGGTGATCACCGGTCGCAATCGGGCGCACGACCTCAACGCCGTCCTCGACGCAGGCGCCTCGGACTACCTTTCAAAACCCATCGACCCGGAGGTTCTCGAGACCCGGCTTCTGATCGCCGAACGGAGCATCGAAGAGGCGAGCCGTCGCGGTACCGAGCGCGATGAGTTGGAGTCGCGGCTTGCTTTTGCAGATCGAATGGCTTCGGTTGGCACGTTGGCCGCCGGCGTCGCGCACGAGCTCAACAACCCGCTGATGTACGTGCTCTCGAACTTGCACATCACGCGTGAAGAGATCGATTCGTGCGACGAGGCCGCGTGGCGAGAGCATGCAAGGCAGCAGCTGGACGAGGCGATTCACGGGGCCGTTCGCATGCAGAACATCGTTCGCGACCTCAAGACGTTTTCCCGCGTCGACGACGAGCAGCGTGGCGACGTCGATGTGCAGCGTGTTCTCGAATCCTCGATCAACATTTGCTGGAACGAGGTCCGGCACCGGGCGACCCTGGAACGAGATTTCGGGGCGACGCCACCGGTCGATGCCAACGAGTCCCGGCTCGGGCAAGTGTTTCTGAATCTTCTGATCAACGCCGCCCAGGCGATGCCGGCGCGCGGGGTCAGTGCCAATCGCATCACGGTACGGACCTACACCGACGCGAAAGGTTGGGCGGTGATCGAGGTAATCGACAACGGGACGGGCATCGAGCCGGGTCGCATGAGCCGTGTGTTCGAGCCGTTCTTCACGACCAAGGGGGTCTCGGAGGGGACGGGTCTTGGCTTGTCGATCTGTCGAAACATCGTCCGCGATGCGGGAGGCACCATCGAGGTTCGGAGCGAGCTCGATCGTGGCGCCACGTTCGTGGTCCGGTTGCCGGCGTCCACGCGCCAAGACTCTGTGAGCCCGGCGCTGGCGCCACCGACGGCCACCCCCGGCGCACGCGCATGCGTTATCGTGGTCGACGACGAGCCGCTGGTTGGTCGCTCGATTCGGCGAGCGCTCCGGGGTCACGAGGTGGAAGTCTTTACGAGCGGGGAGGAGGCGATCGTGCGCCTGTGCTCTGACGCGCCCTTCGACGTCGTGTTTTGCGATCTGATGATGCCGCAGGTGAGCGGCATGGAGGTGTTCAGACGGGTCTGCGAGCAGTGCCCGGACGTCGCTTCGCGGTTCGTGTTCATGACCGGTGGCGCCTTCACTCAGCCGGCACGCGAGTTCTTGGAGCGAACGCCACTACTCTGCCTCGAGAAACCCTTCGAGCTTCGTCAAATCCGCGACTTGGTCACGGAGCGTGCCGAGCCTGCCGACTGACTTGCGGTGACCACGCAGTTGCGGCCGCGATCCTTGGCTTCGTAGAGTGCGGTGTCTGCGCGTGCCAGCAAATCGGCGCCGGTCTCGTCGGAACGGAGCGCGGCCACACCCACGCTGACCGTCAACATGCCGTCCGGCTGCCCGTCGCCGCCCGGGAACTCGGTGTGCTCCACCATGGACCGAAGTTTTTCGGCGACACCGCCAGCCTCGGTGAGGTTCGTCCGCGGAAGAAGGACGACGAACTCTTCGCCACCGATGCGCGCAATGGTATCGATGCGGCGGAGGTTCCGGGACATGAGGCCGGCGAGCTTGCGCAGAGACGCGTCTCCTGTCGGGTGGCCATGCCGATCGTTGAGCGCCTTGAAGTAGTCGATGTCGATCGCGAGGATGCTCACCGCCTGGCCGAATCGCTCGGCACGATGAAGCTCGTCTTCCAACCGAATGCGAAGCAGGCGCCGGTTTCCGAGGCCGGTGAGGTCGTCGTGCTGGGAGCCCCGGCGGAGCTCGTCAAACAGCTGCGTGTGGCGGATCGCGAGCCCAAGTTGGTCTGAGATCGCTTCGAGAAGCCCCGTCTCGAGCTCCGAGAAAGCACTGGTTTGCTCGCGCGTCGCGGCCATCACGCCGGTGGTCTTTCCGTGGTGAACCACGGGGAGAATCGCAATGGAGCCGCTCTGTGGAATCGGCTCCCACAGCGGCTTCCCCTCGAGTTTTGCGAGGTCGTCGATCATGACGGGCTCGCCAGCCTGGGCCACTTTGCCGAGCTCGTCTTCATCGAAAAGCACGATGCGCTCGAGGAGCTCACCTGGGTTTTCGAAACCGTAGGCAGCTCGAAGCGTCAGCCGCCGGGTCTCGTCGTCGACGAGGAACAACATGCACTCCCGGAGGTGCAGGGCTTTGCCCAGCCGCGTGGCGATGTCGCCCAATACCGCGTCCAGCTCCCGCTCCGATGCGCTCGCGCGAACGATGTCGAACATCAGCGCACGTTCGCGCAGCCGCTGCTCCAGCTCCGCCGACTTCAAGCCAAGCGCCTTCTTCAGAACCAGTTCTTCGCGCGTGTGGCGAAGCTCCTGACCCTGTTCGATCATGCGGACTTCGAGCGAGGTGAGGTTCGCGAGCAAATCGTTGACCGCGCGACCGATCTCGCCGATCTCGTCGTCACCCAGATCGGGCAGACGTTGCAGGCTGCTCTCCTTGGCGTGCGCGTCGAGGACTCGGACTACCCTTGCAACCCGCCGCCCTACCGAGAGCTCGACGTAGAACGCGGTGAGGAGCCCGGCGACTCCCGTTGCCACGGCGGTGACCCACGCGAACAGCGGTAGCGCGACGTCGATGCCTCCCCACCGAAGGCCGAACCAACCCGCCACGGATAGCGTGAGAGACAGACCTGCGGCCTGCGCCCCGGCTTGCGTGGCGAGCCGTCGTCTCGACGTTACGGGCATGCCTTTACGCTACGCAGTACGCGCGTTCAGTGCAAGTGACCGACATTGCCTTTCGTGACGAACGCGTCGTCCACCCTGGTGGCGATGGGTGGACTCGAACCACCGACCTAGCGCGTATGAAACGCCCGCTCTAACCGCCTGAGCTACATCGCCAGAGGGGCGCGAGTATAGGCATGTGCGCCTGCCGCGCAATGTGGGCGCGCGCGTAGCCAGAGGTCCGTGCTTGGCACCGCCGGCGGATTGGTTTATGGGCGGGTTCGTGTCTAAAAGCTTCCGTCTCTTCTCGCTCATCGGCCTGCTGGTGCTCGTGATTCCGGCCACCACGTTTGCTCAGTCCGGGGGCTGGGGTAAGCCCATCGCGGCGCCTGCCGAACCGGAACCGCCCCCTCCAACTCCTGAGCCCGAGCCCCCGCCCCGCGCCGAGCCCGTTCCGGAGCCCGCGGAGCCGGCGTCCACGGAGCCCAACTCCGACTGGGCCGATGCGCCCCCGACCGAGTACGAGCGGCGGTCCCCAACCAATCCCGATTGGGTCGAAGAAACCGAGGCGCCACCCGTTGGCACCCTCAAACCCAACGCATCCGCGCACTACGATCCGCGATACGCCAACCGCAACCTGACGATGCCTCGCGGCATGATGCGAGGCACTTTCGACACGGTCGTTGGCCGCCGTCTCGGAGAGCCGCTCGGGCCGACCGGCACCATCTCCACGATGAATTTCGGGGTCGGCATTACCCTCGCCGACGACTTCGAGATCGGTTTTTCTCGGTATCGCATGGGGTCCTTTCCGGGCGTCAGTGTCTTTCCCAGCTTCGGCTTTGGCGGCGAGGGGCTCATCACGTTCAGCATGTCGCCCGAGGCAAAATTCGGAGACATCCCTTTCTACGCGCGGTTCGAAGCCTTCGAGAGCGACGTCGTGAAGCTCGGCTTCGACGCCGTGTTCCGAATCCCCATACGGAATGAGTTCGGCTTCCTCGGCGGCATTCCGCTCCGTTTCATCGCCAACGAGCAGTTCGCGTTCGACACGGGGATGGAGTTCGCCATCGACAGCAATCCGAACGGCCCGTCGGTTTGGTCGCTCAACATTCCGTTCAACTTCGTCGCGAACGCAACCGATCGGTTCTTCGTAAAGTTGAACAGCGGCATGAACATGTTCGACCTGAGTCAGACCGTTCGAACCGTCACCTCGGGCTTGGTGCAGGGTCCATTCTACTTCATTCCACTCGGTTTCGGTGCGGGCTACACCGTGGAGGCCGGCACGACGATGATGGACATCTTCGCGAGCTTCAATTTCCCGACGTTTTATGGCTTCACGACCCGGGGCTCCAATCTGAACGCGGAGACGTGGCAGGTCACGATCGGACTCAACCTCTATTCCCCGGTGCTGTTCAAGGGCAGCGCGCTCTGATGATCTACGAGCTCGGGCAGCGTCGTGTTCGAATCGAAGGAGAGGTGTTCGTTGCCGAGTCGGCAGACGTGATCGGATCTGTCGTGCTCAGGGACAAGTCGAGCGTGTGGTTCAATGCGGTCGTGCGGGGCGACACCGACGAGATTATCATCGGCGAAGAGACAAACATTCAAGACAGCGCGGTGTTGCACACCGACCCGGGTATTCGTCTGGTTCTCGGCCGCGGCGTCACGGTGGGTCATCACGCGACGGTTCACGGGTGCGAGGTCGGCGACTACAGTTTGATCGGCATCAACGCAGTGGTTCTCAACGACGTGAAAATCGGGAAGTACTGCACCATTGGCGCCAACGCCTTAGTGACGCAAGGGAAGGAAATTCCGGACTATTCCGTGGTTCTCGGCTCACCTGGCAAGGTGGTTCGCCGCGCTGACCCTAGCGAAGCGAAGCTCCTCGAGAAGGGCGCAGTGGGCTACGTCCGTCGCGCACGCGAATACCTCGAGACGCTCCGCCCCGACATCCGTTTCTCGTGACTTCAGATCCGATCGAGCAGCGCACGCTCGCCGAGCTCTGCGCACAGTTGTTCGAGAGCAGGCCGATCCGGTCCCGTCCAGCGAAGGTCGTCTAGCGACTCATCGATCCCCGCGTCGGTTCGTAACGTGGCCAGTGTTCGATACAGCATCGCGTCGTCGCGCCGTTCGCGGAGGTTGTGTGCGAGCGTCGCGCCACCGCGAACCGGTGGGCCCCAGTGTTCGTGGTCGCTCGGAATGCTCTCGATGTGAAGGAACTCGGCGAGCACGGTCGACGCGCTCTTTGCCCCCCATCGCGCGATACCCGGGATCCCGTCCGCTGCGTCGCCTACGAGCGCCAAGTAGTCGGGGATCGACTCCGGCGACACGCCGAACTTGTCGCGTACGCCATCTTCGTCGAGCACGATTCGCTTGCGTCGATCGAGAGTCACGACGTCGTCACCGCGGACGCATTGGCAGAGGTCTTTGTCCGGAGAGCAGATCACGATCTGCTCCACCGCGGGTGCATCGCGAAACTTCGCGGCGGCACCGGCGAGTGCGTCGTCGGCCTCGAGCTCGACCATCGGCCAGGTCACCATCCCGAGAGCTCGGCTAGCGCGCTCCACCAAAGGGAACTGATCGAAGAGCTCTGGGTCGAGCCCCTCACCCGTCTTGTAGCCATCGAAGAGGTCGTTACGAAACGATTCGACGACCTGGTCGAACGCGCAGCCGACATGCGTCACCTCGTCGTCCCGGAGCAGCGCCGCCATCGACCGCAAGAAGCCACGCGTCGCTCCGACCTCTTGGCCGCTGGGTGACGTTGCACTCGGCGCCCCAAACCATGATCGAAAGAGCTCGTACGTTCCGTCGATGAGGTGCACCTTCATCGCTCCGTTCTTATCGCACTTCGTTCGACCGGCACGGTGTGGGCTCAGAAGGACTCGCATTACGCGGACTTGTGGACCGATCTTGAGAGAGTCACAGAGGGCGCGCGGCGTCGATCGCTGGGTCGCACGCATCATTGAGTGTCGGACAAGTACGCACATGACACCCCAAATGTTGCGTATTTTTGAGTGAATACCCCAACATCTAGTAGGATGGCCGATATAGCTATACATGAGGTGTCACGTGATGCGACTTTACAGGATGTCTTCTATGACGCGGTGCGAAATAGCAGAAACCGACGTTGAGAGCTCCTCTCAAGCCCCCGAAATCACGACCGAAAGAAAGAAAGCAATTTGGGCCGATCGTTTCTGCTTGACTGGCCCGGCTCAGCGGAGCTACTTCGCAGGTCCGCCCCCAAGCGGTTGTGGTGGTAGCGAGGTTACCAACGCAATCCCTTGTGGGACGATGGTGGATAATCGGTGCTCTGCCTGGGGATGGGTGGTGGATTTACCTGGATGGTGAGTTGCGTCCGGTTGGAGGTATGCTGTGGCATTGGATACTAGGGGAATGACAAGCAATTTAGAGATCGACGGCGCCCGCCGGGCCGAGGTTTCTCAGCAGGCGGGTGGCCTGGCCATGGACCGTAGGCTCACGCAGCCCAACGAGGAGCCGCTCGAGGAGGTCGAATACGTTCTCCGAGACAGCCAAATCACCAGCTCAGACGGCTCGGTGGTGTTCGAGCTCAAGGGGGCACAGGTCCCCGAGGGGTGGAGTCAGCTCGCGACCGACATCGCGGTCTCCAAGTACTTCCGCAGGTCCGGCATCGACGGCGACAAGAACCAAGGGGAGCGCAGCGTTCGCCAGTTGGTCTACCGCGTGGCCCGCTCGCTTCGCGAGGCGGGCGAGCGGTTCGGTGGGTACTTTGCCGACAAAGACGCGGCCGACACCTTCGAGGCAGAGCTTTCGCACCTCCTCATCCATCAGAAGGCAGCCTTCAACTCCCCGGTTTGGTTCAACTGCGGCCTCTACCAGCGCTACGGCATCGAAGGGTCTGGCGGTAACTACGCCTGGGACCCCGAGCAAGACATCATATTCGAGACCAAGACGGCGTACGAGAACCCACAGTGCTCCGCCTGTTTCATTCAGGCCGTCGACGACGATCTGATGGGGATCTACGAGCTGATCAAGAACGAAGCGCGTCTCTTCAAGTATGGCTCCGGCACCGGCACCAATTTCTCGAAGATCCGAGGCAGGCAGGAAAAGCTGTCCGGCGGGGGAACCTCGAGCGGTCTGATGAGCTTCCTCGAGGTGCTCGATCGCGCCGCGGGCGCCACCAAGTCGGGCGGAACCACGCGTCGCGCCGCAAAGATGGTCTGCCTCGACATGGACCACCCCGAGATCATCGACTTCATCGAGTGGAAGGCCCGTGAAGAGAAGAAGGCCCAGGCCCTCATCGCGGCGGGCTACGAGTCCGACTTCAACGGCGATGCCTACCACACGGTGTCGGGCCAGAACTCGAACAACTCGCTTCGTGTGACCGACGAGTTCATGAACGCTGTGGAGACCGACGGCGAGTGGAAGACGACACTGCGCACGACCGGTGAAGTGTGCGACACGTACCAGGCACGCGATGTCTGGCACAAAGTCGCCCAGGCCGCCTGGCGTTGCGCCGATCCGGGCCTCCAATACGACACCACCATCAACGATTGGCACACTTGCCCGAACACCGACCGCATCAACGCGTCGAACCCGTGCTCGGAGTACATGTTCCTAGACAACTCGGCGTGTAACCTTTCGTCGATCAATCTCTCGAAGTTCCTCGACGAGGAGGGCCGTTTCGACATCGAAGGGTATCGTCAGGCGATTCGCATCCTGATCATCGCGATGGACATCGCAGTCGACTACGCGAGCTACCCGACACGGGCCATCGCGAAGAACAGCCACAATTTCAGGCCTCTGGGGCTTGGCTACGCGAACCTCGGCACACTGCTGATGCAGCTCGGGATCTCTTACGACAGCGACGAGGGAAGGACGATCTGCGCAGCGCTGACCTCGATACTCTGCGGGCACGCGTACGCGACCTCTTCGGAGATCGCCGCAAGCAAGGGGCCGTTCGCAGGCTTCCAGCGCAACCGTCAGCCGATGCTCCGGGTGATGGGTAAGCACCGCGACGCGGCCTACCGGATCAACGAGGCCGGTGGTCCCGGCATGACCGACCAGGACCCGACCGCTTGTCCGCCAGAGCTCATTCAGGCCGCGCACGAAGACTGGGACTTGGCCTGCAAGCTCGGCGAGATGTACGGCTACCGCAACTCGCAGACGACAGTGCTGGCCCCGACCGGAACCATTGGGCTTCTCATGGACTGTGACACGACCGGCATCGAACCAGATTTCGCGCTGGTGAAGTTCAAGAAGCTCGCGGGTGGCGGGTACTTTAAGATCGTCAACCAGAGCGTGCCCAAGGCGCTAGAGAACCTCGGTTACACCGACGCGCAACTCGCCGACATCGTCTCCTACGTGACCGGCACCAACACCTTCACCGGGGCGCCGCACTGCGGTCGAAAGGCGCTGCTCGAAAATGGGCTCACCGAGCGCGAGATCGAGAAAGCCGAAGAGGCGCTTCGGGGCGTCTTCGATGTTGGCTTCGCGTTGGCGCCATGGGTCATCGGGACGGAGGCGTACGATCGGCTCGATATCAAGGCTGAGCTGTACAACAAGCCGGGCTTCCACCTGCTCCGCCACCTGGGTCACACCGACAAAGAGATCGGCGAGATCAACGACGTCGTCATCGGCCGCATGACGGTCGAGGGCGCTCCGCACCTTCGGGCCGAGCACCTTCCCGTGTTCGACTGTGCCAACCGCTGCGGCAAGATCGGTGAGCGATTCCTTGCGCCCATGGCACACATCCACATGATGGCGGCCGCGCAGCCGTTCCTTTCGGGCGCGATCTCCAAGACGGTGAACCTACCGAACGAATCGACCATCGAAGACGTCGAGGTGATCTACAAGGAGGGCTGGAAGCTCGGTCTCAAGGCGGTTGCACTCTACCGAGATGGCTCGAAGTCCTCACAGCCGCTCAACGCCAAGGGCGAGACGAAGGGCGGCGCTCAGGAAGAGTCTGAAGGGGAGAGCAAAGCCGAGGCGCCGGCCCAGGTGGCTGCGGCACCGCTGCAGGAGTGGGTCACGCCGCCTCCGACCCGGCGCCACCGCCTTCCGAAGAAGCGAAAGGGCTTCACGCAGGAGGCGCGCGTCGGAGGGCACAAGGTCTTCCTTCGCACGGGTGAATATGAGGACGGCTCGATCGGCGAGATCTTCGTCGACATGCACAAAGAGGGCGCCGCGTTCCGCTCCTTGATGAACTGCTTCGCGATCAGCGTGTCGATGGGCCTCCAGCATGGTGTTCCGCTCGACGCGTACGTCCGGCAGTTCACCTTCACACGCTTCGAGCCGCAGGGCATCGTCGAGGGCCACCCGAACATCAAGTTCTCCACGTCGATCATCGACTACGTCTTCCGCGTCCTCGGTGTCGACTACCTCAAGCAATACGACTTCGCCCAGGTGCCACCCAAGGAGGAGCAAGAAGAGCTCCAGAACCCGACCGACGTCGCCGCGGTGCAGCGCATCGAGGGTGCGCAGTCGAGTGAACCCCCGCCCGCCATCGAGCCCACCGAACAGGTTACGTTCGGTTTCGACGACGGAGCCCCACAGACCAATGCACTCGACCAACAGCTCAGCGAGATGATGGGCGACGCCCCCATGTGCGACAAATGCGGGCACATCACGGTGCGCAACGGCGCTTGTTACCGCTGCCTAAACTGCGGCAACTCCATGGGCTGCAGCTGACGGGGCGATCCGCCGCCATCTGCCGGCTTACGTCCTCGAGCCTTCGCTGCGAAATACTGGCGTATTCCTCGCTACGGCTCTGCGGGCGCGCTCGGCAGCTGACGGCGCCTCACCCCGTCAGCTAAGTGCGGCTCCCGGGGACACGCAGGGTGGCTAAAAGGTCTATGATTTCTGGGGGTTGAGAGGCACACCGCGACAATG
>JAUXFZ010000032.1 GCA_030622585.1 Myxococcales bacterium | reverse complement strand
GAAGTCGAGCAGGGGAATCAGCCCGTACACGAGCAGAACGGGGATCCAAAGCGACCACACCGAGCCCGTTGCCTCATAAAGGAAGGGCCCCGAGCCAAGCGAGGCGGGCACGAGCAACGAGACGACCCACGCATGCCGCTTGCCATCACGATACCGGACACTTTCGCTGGAAAAGACTGGATTCAAAACACTCATACAGAACTCCTGGAGGCACAGACGTCGAAACTTGCCCCGAGCATGACCGCCACCCGCCCTCCGCAACACCGACGCACCCGCCAACAAATCGTCAATTATAGCCAACGCCTCGATCCAAGCAGGCCGTCGGATGTGACCGAGGCGCTAGCACCACGCTCCAAAACACGAGGAAAACAACCGGCTGTGCGGCCACCTTGCGCCGGGGCCCAGGTCGACCAGAGCGCTAGGCGCGGAAGGAAGCAGACGTGGAAGCCACAGAGTTGTTGATGAACGAGCACCGGCTCATCGAAAGGGCCCTCGATGCCATGGACGCGTGGGTCTCCACGTTGAACTTGGGGAGTGAGTCAGACGACAAAACGGAGCTCGCGAGATTCGTCTCGTTCATCCGGGAGTTCGCCGACGCCCATCATCACAGCAAGGAGGAGGACATTCTGTTCGTCGCGATGGGTGAGCACGGTTTCCCGCGTCATGCGGGCCCCATCGCTGTGATGCTGCACGATCATGATCTGGGTCGTTCCCTCGTCGGCGCACTAGACCGACTTGCGCAACAACCCGCGGCGTGGAGCGAGGAAGAGCACGGCACGCTCGCAGGCACCGTGCGAGATCTCTCCACGCTGCTCCGCCAACACATCCAGAAGGAGGACCAAATCCTCTACCCGATGGCCAACGCGAGATTGCCGGAACCGGTCAAAGAAGAGATCGACCGCCGATGCAAAGCCTTCGAAGAACAGCGAATCAGCAGTGGTGAGCACCAACGACTCCGCGAACTCGGCGACGCCTTGATCGAAGCGCACACCCCCTAGAAAGAACGTCGACACCGACGCAAGCACCAAGAGCCAATTCGTTGCGATGTCGATCGGAGGCTACGTCGCTTCCGCCCGCCGCCAGCGCAGCGGGCAGAAGCTGACCGCGCTACGCCCTAGTGACCTTGGCTTCCACGCTGTTGGCGTACTCCACCATCCCGTGCACCGGCGAGTAATGGACGAGCTCTTGGATCTTCTCGAGTTGCTCGTCCGTTAGGTCTCCTTTGACCTTCACTTCGGTGCTGATCTTCGGCATGCACGAGGTGTGCGACTCCGGCCCTTTGACCTCGAACAACACGCTCGGATCGACGTCGGCATGCACGTTGACTTCCAGGCCTTCGAGCTTGATCCCGTGACGCTGCGCGTTCAACGCGATGCTATTGCAGAGGCACGCCGCCACCGCACCGAGTGCCATCTCGACCGGCTCCGCGCGGTCGGTCGGGCCGACAAATCCAATCGCCTCTTCGACTTCTCTCCACGCGCCGTAAGGGATCGTGTAGTGCCGCGTCTTGCGGTCGATGTGCTTACCGTTGAGGTCGTAGGGACCGATGTGCACGGTGCTGCGCCCGGAGTGTCCTTCCCAGATGCTCTGCGCGCCGAGTCCCAGCGTTATGGGGTTCGCTTGAAGCTCTGTTCGAAAGTCTTCGAGCTTGTCTAGGTCCATCCCGTTCATGATTTGCGTTGCCATGTTTGCCTCCTTATTTACTGGCCAGCAGTTTTTGCATGGCCGCCTTTGCTTGGTTCGTTGTCCAGACCGCGCTCGCGAGGAACCTGAAGTTCGTGAGCGCAGCCGCATAGCCATCCCCTTCGGGGACGATGGCCGCAGCGGTCGCATCCTTGACGACCGCAACCTCAAAACCCTGTTCGAGGAGCTCCCGTAGGTGCGACTCGACGCAGAGGTTGGCTGACATGCCAGCCAAGATGACCCGCTCGATGCCGCGCTTACGCAACTGCAGAGCCAAGTCGTTGCTCTCCGGGCCGTAGACCTTGTGCGGGCTCGTCACCACGGTCTTGCCGTCGTTGATGTATTTCTTGTAGCGAGCGAGCCAGTCGGCACCCGACGTGTTGAACCCTTTGAGGCTCAGCGCGCCCTTGCGATCGAACATGTGGATGCTGTGCATCATCGTCTCTACAGCGCCGCCGAACTGCCATTCGCTGTCCGTCGGGTAGTAGTAGTGGGGCGAGACAAACACCGGAATGCCGCTCGACTTGGCCGTCTTGAACAGCGTTTCGATGTTGGGCACCGTGTTGTTGGCGGTGACGCTCTCTCCAACGACACCCCAAGTCACGCCCTTCGGACTCAAGAAGTCGTTCTGAGGATCCGTGATGACCAGTGCGGTCTTTGCGTCGACCTGCATCCCTGGGTCCGGTAGCCCGGCCAGTGCAGTCGATGCGAGTGCGAGGAACAAAAACGGCGCCACGATGCGGCCGATTCGCTTGCTTGTCATGATGTACTCCCTTCTAACGTTGCAGGCCTTCGTCGTCGGGACGTTTCCCTTACGGGTCTGTCGGTGGAACGTGACGAAAAAAGGCATTGCTTCCTCATGCAGCGAGTTGACCGGCGAAGACCGAAGTGCCTTCCGCCCGCCAACGCGCCTCCTGTGAAATGAGCTCAAGAAGTTGGTTCTGAGCGTGACTGCCGCCGAGTCGCGATACTCGAGGCGCTGTCGCGGCCAGCGTGACGGCCGCACGCGAGTAATCCTGCGCAACGAACGCGCACAATCCTTCGGCCATCCGGGTCAGGACGTGGCCACAAAGTGAGGAATCATCACGCGCCCCGCGGCTGCGCCATTGGTTGAGCGCAGACGCATCGCCGGCGCCAGCGAGGGCGAGCAGGTGATGTAGCTCGACATACCGAGAGCTGACTCCGCGCAGCCCTTCGACCGCAGCGTCACGGACGGCTCCCCACGGAAGCTCCACCCGAGTAGGGCTCGTCAGAGAAAGTCGCCACAACAGAGCGGGCGCGTCCGTATGCGCCTCGCCCGCCGAGACGGCAGGCAGGATCTCGCGCAGGAATCGACTAAAGGCCGAGGCCCCACGTCTGGTGGCAATCTCGAACACGGCCATGTGCCACTGCACGTGAACCCAATCGCTGCCGGCGCCCTCGTGGGTAGCGAGCCAAGAGCCAAGCACACGATGCCCTTCTTCGGGGCGGCCTGCGTCCAGCAAGCGATGCGCCTCTACGTGTGCCCATCCCGAGGCGCCGTCACAAAAGAGCGGCGCGCCGCTGATGTCCCTGCCTACGATCCGCTTCGCAAACGCCATCTGTTCCATGGGGTCTCCTTTCGCTCTTGCGGGCCCTGAAATCGCTCCAAACACAGTGTTCAGACTGGCAAAGGCGGGGTGCGAAAGGGTCCCGATGGCGTGCTGGATCGTCCTAAAAGCGGCCAATCAGTCGCTGATTGACGAAATCCGGCGCACGCGAGACCATCTGTCGATGATCCTCGAACGCCTATTCGAGAACTTGGTTCTCACCGTGGATCCCTTCGCGACCTGTCAGTTGTCGGACGGGTGGAGGTTGAAGCTTCCGTGCCGCGATTGGGTGACGTTCCACTACACGCTGAACGGCGGCGGCGGGCTGCGCCTCTCGACAGGTGAGACGCTTCCGCTCCAGGCCAACTCGCTTGCGATCATGCCCCCGAACTTCAACCACGCCATCGAGTGCGGTTCAGACGTGGTTCACGAAACCGGCGTGGAGGGTCAGGTCACCGACGCGCCGCTGTGCGAGTTCGTGGCCGGCAACCTCGAGGATGTGAGCCTAACGATCGCCTGCGGCCGTGTTCAGGTGACCTACGGCGAAGGCCTCGGCCTTTTCGACCGCATGGAGAAAGCCATCGTCCTCGATTTCAACGACTCCCCACAAATGCGCGCCACGTTCGAGGCGCTCGTGAGCGAGTATCACGAAACGGGCCCCGCTAGCCACGCCATGATGACGGCGCTCATGAACCAATGTTTGATCCTCGTACTCAGACGCGTGAGCGAGGAGGCCCAAGGCTCCCTGCCATGGTTGTCTGCCTTGGAAGACCCGCAGTTAGCCAGCGTCATCGACGCGATGCTCGAACACCCCGAGCAGCCCCACACGGTCGAGTCATTGGCATCGATCGCTCACATGAGTCGATCGTCTTTCGCGCGCCGGTTCGTAGAGTGCTTCAACCGACCCCCAATGGACTACCTGCACGACGTCCGCCTCCGCCGCGCCGCCCAGTTTCTCAACCGCGACGATCTGTCCGTCGATGAAATAGCGAGCAAGGTAGGCTTCTCCAGCCGCAGCCACTTCTCCCGCACCTTCCGAGACCACTTCGGCGCATCCCCACTTGCCTTCCGCGAAAACCTGGCCGCGCAATAAGACCCCCGGTGGCCTCGCGTTCGTCGTGGGAGACGCCCCGGCGGCAACCGGAGCGTCTCCAGCACGATGTGTTGTGTCTGGTTCCAGGGGTTCATTGACCCTTTACGGGCAGAACCCTCCGCAGTTCCCTAGGGCGCCTGCCACCGGACAAAGACCGCACTGCGCAACGCCGTTACAAACCACCTCAGTGATGTGCTTCACTCCGCCGGGGTCCGAGGAGCCGTCGGGCATCAGCGCTGCGGCGTTTGTCACACCTTGAAGATCGCCGGTCGCAAAGCCCTCAGCGCACGCTTGGTCGCCGAAGAAGGCCACGAAGGCTTGTGTAAATTCCGCGCACTCCAGATCCTGGGGGACGCATCCGAAGTTCCAACACACTTGTGAGGTACCCATGGCGTTAGCCACGATCCGGTTGCAACTGCCGTTCGCATTGTCTGCATGAGCCCCTGACGCCGAAACAGCCACCGCGACGAGCGCGGCGAACGCAATAGAGAGTAGTGTTTTCATGACGTGTTCCTTTCGCGAATATGGAAGGGAACAGTGCGGCGCGGAACGTCGCAGCGTTCCCAGATCCACGAGGCTCTCGCCAACGCCCACGGCCGTCTATACGTAATTGTTCATGTGATCGGCGTCACGAGCGCGACGTTACAAGGCTGGCAGTGCACCGCACGCCACCAGCATATCAAGCGCGACCAGTTCGAATCGAGCGAGGGCCTTTACGGTCTCCCAGGATGGATGGTGTCCCAGCGCTGACTGGTCTCGGGTTGCTGTCCCCATCTTTTTTCAACGTACCACGCCGCCGCTGCAAGACCGAAGTACGACGCCAAAGCCATCACGGCGAACTGCCTCGCCGACTCGGGAAGGGGCATGAGGGAGTTGCTGTACTGAATCCCCAGCAACACGATGGCGAATATCCAAATCGGTAGCTTGCGTCGCGCGTGGCGCGCGTAGATCGCGACGCCGATGAACAGCACGCCGGCTTCGAGAACGAATGCGAGCACGGGGTGGTTCCACAACCCAAAGCCGACCTTGAGCTGGTTGCCCCAGAGCGGCAGGTCCGCAACGTGCACAGGAAGGTCGAGGATCCAGTGCGAGATCACGCAGAGCCCGACCACGACACCGCCCCGTCGTCCCCAGGCGAGGCTGCCGAGCCACCCGAGGATCAACGCCCAGCCCAGCGAAGCGGTGAGGCTGTGCGTGTACGGCATGTAATAGAGGTCGAGTGGGCTCGCGGCGGTGAACCCTTCGATGATGCGAACCTTCTCCACCCCAGCGATGATCAAGAAGGCCCCAAGCACGTCGACGAACTGAACGGCGAGAAACAAGACCCACAGGGGAACCCCGCCGGCCCGACGACCAGCAAAGCTCGGCGCGTAGTGCCCAACGAACATGACGCGAAGCTTATCAGATCGTCGCCGCCTACGGCGTCATAGGGGGCGCGCCCGTCGTCCACGTGCCGAGTTGAAGCTCGCAGCTGCCCTGGAGCTCGCCGGCCGAGGGCCAATCGCCGCCTGGCCCAAAGTGGACCACCTGGCCGCGGAACCCAATCGAGACCGCCGCCGAGCGGTAGTCACATTGCCCGATCTGACCTGCGGTGGAACACGGCTCGTCCGAGCACACGAGCCCACCGCCCATGCTGCACGCTTCGTCGAAGGCGGGCGCGATCGCCGCGTTGGGGTAGATATCGAAGCAGGCCGACGGCTCTTCCGTCGAGTAGTAGCTCCCCACGAGGTCGCCGCCTGGGTCCATCCCGCAGCCCGCCTGGGGCATCTGGAAGCGGCCGTTGACCGGCACGGGTTCAACCACGACGTCCTCGCCCACCCGTCTCCAGTGGCAAATGATCCCGCTGACGTTGGCGACGAGATCATCGTCCTTGCTAAACGAAACGATTTCGACGTTGACGAAGTCGCCGCAGTCGCCTCCGCCAAGGCCACCGGCGAACCCCTCCGTGGGCATCGGGTTTGTCGTGTATTGGACCGCTAAGATGGCTGGGAATGTGCCGACCTGGCCGGTGCACTCCGGCGTGCGACCGTTGTGGCCGCCGATGAGCAAGATCGCGTGCGGCACCAAAGATTCGTCGGCCTGTCCAAGGTTCACCTCCCAGAACACGTTCCCGTCTTCGTCCGGAATGCCGGTGGGAAAGGGCGCAAACACAAAGTCGCCGCGTGCGGTCCCTGCGCCTCCGACGTTCAGGCTCCATACGGCGCCGATGGCGGGGAAGAGCGTGGCGGCGATCGGGTGTCTGCTGTACACCGTGCCGCTTTCCTCCGGGAGGGTGACCCGGGCTTCGATCTCGAGGTCGATCGGGTTCTTGACCTCCTGATCGATCGACGCACCGATCGTCATGACGGTAGTCCCGTCCTTCGGATCGTCCACGTCGAACTCTGGGCTCAGCGGCTGGTCGTTTTGACCGAAGATCTGCACTTTGAAATCTTCGGCATCACGCTCGCCAAATCCGACGATCGACACCGTGACATCGAACTCGGTGTTCCCTTGCGCCGTGATCTCCCTCGCGTCGATGAAGCCACCCGTATTTGGGAAGGGGTCGCCGGTGTCCTTGTCGATGATCGTGATGATCTCACGCCCGCGGGCCCGATCGCCCCCGCCGAGCCCCAAGAAGCTCAGCTCCGTGGCCTTCCCCTCGAACGCAGTGCTGTGCAGGTTGGCTTCCGTCACCTTCTCGAACGCGTCCTCCACTGTCTCGCCATGCGTGAAGAGCCTCTCGAAAAGCACGTTGGTCGCGAGGTCATCGTCGGGCGAATCGACGGGTTCCGACCAACCAAAGATGGCGCTCGGGCTGCCCGTTCCACTAGGAATAGGGACCGCGCTACTCGAGCACACGGAGAGGTACAAAAGGACGTTGTCGAGGCCCCCGCTGTAGTGGCCCGCGAACCAGTCTTGATCGTAGTAGATGAAGTCCAGGAATGCCGGCTTGCGGACGATGTCGTTGCCGTCCCCGTCGACTATCGGCAACACCACGTCGGCCATCTCGAGAACGCCGCAAGCCTGACCCTTCTGCGCGAGTTCGTCGGTCTCGGCATCCAAAGAGGACTTCCAGCGTGTGCGCTGCTCAGGCGTGAGACGGGCTTCCGCAGCCTTGCGGGGTAGTCCAAGTATGGAGGCCAGGGGATCTCCGTTGGCGAGGGGCTCCGTGCCACGGCCGGCGACCACCTCGGCCCCGATCCAACGGTTCATCCCACACCCCTTCGAAGAGAAGATCGCGGTGTAGTCGGGGTCGTCCTTGTCGGGAAGGTAGGCTCCATGCGACAGCACCCACACGAAGCGGTAGTCATCCCAGTTTCCGAAGGACGAGTCGGGGATGTCGCTGTCTATCAGGTGGGTCACCGTGTCGTAGTCGTGCAGGCGTTCGAGCTTTTCTTTCCAGTGCGGGGCGTTGGACAGGATCTGAAAGTGGAAGGGCTCGAGGATGAGGCCCTTCTTCTTCACCTCCGTATCCGAACTGTCTTCCCGGAGGATGCGCTTGGGCCCGAACGCAGCTTCGACCGCCGACGTACTCTTGGTTCCCACGCTCGCCTCGGCAAACGAGGGCAGCGTCGCCTGAGGATACTCAGGGCTGATCGAGTAGGCCCAGTGCGCCGACCCTCCCTCGACGCGAAATCGGAGGCGGCCGTCCGCCGCGACCACGTGGACCACGCCGTCTTGCCCACGAAGCCAGTCCGCGATGGCGGGATAGGAGTCGCCGGCAGCCAGCCGTTCCTGAATTTCCGCTTTGTACTCCTCGGACAGGTCGCGCCCCTTGTCGGTCTGCTCCGCGGGAGAGCACGGATAGCCTTCGTCCTCGCACTCGAGGGTCGCGAGCGGCGTTCCGCCATCGGGTGTGCCTCCATCCGGGTTGCCTGCGCCTCCGTCGGGTGCGGCGTCGTTTGTTGTGCCCGAGCAAGAAGCGACCAGTAGGGCACAGGCCACGAGAGCGAGCGAAGCAGGGCGGGTCATCCGAGTCTTGTACGGCAGTCCGTCGCCGAGGATCAAGCGTCGGTTTCGCGGCGTGCCCTATCGCACAATTGGGGGGTCACACCTTCGGGTGATTCGCCGATGCGTCCCCTAACCGAGTTGGCTGCCGAGCGTCTCCAGGATTCGGCCCCAGCCGCCTTCGTGGTTCGTGCGTGACTCTTCGCTCGGGAAACCGACGTGGTGGAGGATGACTTCGGTCTCGCTGGGACTCTTCTCTTTGAAGTCGATCGTGACGAGGCTGCCGGGCATCGAGTGCTCCGAGACCCACGTAAAGGCGAGCTGCTCATAACGGTTGATGGTCTTGTATTCGCCCCGGTGCGGCATCTCTTTGTCGCCTACCAGCATGACGATCAGGAAAGAGCCACCCTCGCAGGCGTCGACCTCGACCTTGGGCACGGACATGCCTTCGGCGGGGCACATGAAGCGCTGAAGCGCGTCGGGGGACAGCCACGCTTCGAACACCTCTTTGCGAGATGCGGGGATGGTGCGGCTGACGGTGAGTTCGAAGTTACTGCTCATGGTTTTTTCCTTTGTCTTTCACGTAGTCGACGAGCGAATCGAGGCGCTCGCTCCAGAAGTGCTGGTAGAAGTGCAGCCACTCGTACGGCTGCTGCAACGATGCCCAGCTCACTCGAATCCAATGCTCGCGGCCGTCGACACGTCGTTCGACGAGGCCGGCCTTTTCGAGCACCTTGAGATGCTTGGACACTCCATTGAGGCTCATCGAAAACGCCTCGGCGATGTCACCGACCTTCAACTCCCCCGCCTCCCGCAGGAGCTCGATGATCTCGCGCCGAGACCGGTCGGCCAGCGTATGTAAGACCAGACTAAGCTGCTCTTCCTTGGCTTCAGCCCGCCGGCGACGCTTCCTGTGATCAACCATATGGTTGAATATAAGACCGCTCTCCCGGGGCGCAAGGGGTGATGGACGGCCTCACGCAAAGCCCAGGTTACTCCGCGAGCTGGCCTTGCCTTTTGCTGGCCCCTGGCGTCCAATGCGCCATGTTCGGGCGCGTAGTGGCACTGGTAGTCGTGGCGCTGTGTGCAGTGTGGTGGTTGAGCAGCGCGCCGCCCGACTACCTCGAGGTCGGACCGGCTGTCGATCTAGGTGGCATCGCCGAGTCGATCCTCGCTGTGGAGGCGCCACCCGGCGCACTGGGGCTCGGGCTCGAGCATGTCGACTCGGACGTTCCGGGCCACGACGACTTGCTGCTGTACGAGGAAGATGGCGTCGCCTTTGTATCAGGTATGGACGGGTGGATCTGGCGCGTGCCGCTAGACGGCGGCGGCGAGCGCTTCGCTGACGTCCCCCTCATGCCATCCGGCCTTCGAGCGGCACCCGAGGACGACGACCTGGTCTACTTCTGCGCATCGCGACTGCATGGCGAGGATCACCCGGACGATGAACGTGTGGGCCTGTACCGTCTGACGATTTCCACTCGCGAGGTGACACCCGTCGTCACCGACGTTCCGATGACGCCTGCCATTCCCGAGCGGCACCACAAGGTCTTCGCAGACACGGACGAAGAAGCGCCATCCGTCATGCAAGCTGCAATCGACAACACGACCTCGAGACCCCTGGCGTTTTGCAATGACCTGGACGTCAGCGCGGACGGCATGCGAATCTACTTCACCGAGCCGATCGCCTACGAGGGCGCATCGATGGGCGGGGGAGCGGTCGGCGAGGCGATCACCCTCGGCGAGAACGGGCGCCTATGGAGGCACGACCTCGAGAAGGGTGAAACGAGGCTCATCGCCGAAGGATTCCACTTCATCGACGGCATTCTCATCGACCCACACCCCGTCGACAGGCGCGAACAATCGGTGCTGGTCACACAGACCCCGGGCTTCGCGATTACCCGCTTCTTTCTCACCGGCTCCGGCGCCGGGACCTCGGAACCGATCTGGACGGCGCTCCCCGGCATGCCCGACGGCATGGACCGGGACGCGCAGGGACGAATCTGGATAGGTTTGTATAGGAAGCGTTCCAACTTCCTGACCTGGGCGCACAGTAACCCCTGGATCAAACCACTTCTGTTGCGCTTACCACTCGAGCTCCTGCCGGTGCCCAAGGAAACCGGAATCCTCGCCCTAAGCCCCGACGCCTCCACACCGCTCTACTACGCCATCTACGAAGGCCCCAAGCTCAGTGACGCAGCCGTCGGCATCCCCGGCACGGAGCACCTCTACATCGCGAACTTCGACCGTGAACACCGCGGCCTCATACGCATGAGCTACCCCGACTTGGACTGAACTGGTCGCGGGCGTGGAGAAGAAGATGGCACACGAGGTCGCATTCATTACGGGCGGCGCCTCAGGCATCGGACGCGCGCTTGCCGAAGAGCTCGCCGACCGTGATGAAGCTCTGGGAGCAGCTCAAGCCCATGGACCCGCCTGTGTTCGCGCGTAAGACCCTGCGCAAGGTCGCGCGCAACGTTCCGATCATCATCGTTCCCACGTGGTGGAACCTATTCTGGTTGGTCGAGCGGCTTTCGCCCCGGCTGAGCTTGTGGCTGCGGGGAAGACTTTATGGCCGAATACAACGAGAGCTAGCGCCCTACCGACCGCAGTAGCGTTCGTCGCATGAGCCGCCGCGGGACGCTCGCCAGTGCGTCAGTCGATCTTGATGCCGCAGAGCGGGTCGTCCGGCGCACAACCCTGGCTCTTGGGCTTCGCGCGGCGCTTCGGTCGGTCCTTGACCCGTTGCTCGCGGTCCTTTTGACGCTGATCGCGGCGTTCGAGCTTCTCTGCGAATGCGTCTTTCGCTTGCTCCGCGTCGTTTGCACGCTGGTGCTCTGCGGCGAGCTCCTGCTCGGCACGCTCTTTCTCTTCGAGCGCAAGCTGTCGTTCCTGTCGGGCACTCTCCGCTTCGAGTGCCTTCTGCTCGAGGGCTGGCTTCACGCCAAACGCGTAGCCTGCCGCAGAGCCGATGACCACGAACAAGAGTCCACCGACGACCAGACGCTTTGTCCGAATCTTCGCCTTCTCGACCGCAGTGATCGCCGCGAGCTCCTTCGCGTGCTCGAGCATCCGTTGCTGCTCCCCTGCCCGAGCTTTGGCCTGCTCTTGCAACTCTACACGGAGCTGAGAGTCGTTGGCCTCACGAACGCGGCGCTCTTCCTCGTCACGCTGCGCGCGCTCCTGCGCCATTCGGGCTTTCTCTTCGGATCGCAAACGGGCTTCCTCCGCTTCGCGCCGCTGTTTCGCCGCGGCCTCGTCCCGTCGCCGCGCGTCCTCAGCCGCCCTGAACCGCTCCTCCTCCTCGGCCGCGATGCGCGCCTCCTGAAGGGTGTGCAGCTCCAAGAGCTGGTCCGCGAGTGAATCGTGGTTGCCTGCTTCCATCCGTAGTTCCCGCCTCCTCAAAGATTCTTGCAAATCTCGGGGGCCATTGCCCGTGAGTTTTGTTCCCACTTGCACAAAGACGTACCGCCGTGAGAAACGATCTGGCTTGTGAGATTGGGTACAAACCCGGTATGCTCCGCTCCCCCAGCACCCCAGCTCGT
>JAUXFZ010000257.1 GCA_030622585.1 Myxococcales bacterium | reverse complement strand
GCGGGCGACGCTCACCGGCTCGCCACACGGGGACAAGAGCTCGTTGACCATGTCGATCCAGATGCCCTCGCTGCACCCGTCGAGAGCGCTCGTGTCGACTTGCGGCAGACTCCGAATCGGCTCCTTCGAGGAAGAAGGAGCGGGCTTTACCTCCGCGGGGCCTCGCTTCGAGCCGCTGTCAGCTCCGGTTGACCGTTCACAGCCGAGCAACGCGAAAGCGAACAAAACGCACAGTGCCATCCAGCGCATGAGGGAGCCAACCCTAGCAGAGATTCTGGGGCGGTGCCGGCGGCTACGAATCGCTGTAGCTGTTGAGCTGGGCCCGAACGATGTCCTCATTGATTCCCGTTCGGATGTTCTCCTTCAAACAATCGGCAATGGTTACCATCAAGTCATCCAGACCCTTGTCCTCGATCAGGCGAGACAGGAGGGACCTCGACTCGCGGCTGTCTTCGTCGCGTAAAAATTTTCGGACTTCATCGACCGTGATTCCGCCCTGGAAGTCGATGATTGCGTTTTCCATAAGGTAACGCGCAAGCTCGTTCACATGACCCTCCGTCCCGCATAATTCGGTCATCTATTAGACACCCCAACGCCCCAACGGCAAGCGATAAAGACCGTGGCGGCGCCGGAGCCTGCTTTTCTAGACGTCTGGGTCGTGTAATCGTGCCGGGGCATGACGCCCAAGACCCATGTCGAGGCAGATCCCCGCTTCTGCGGCACCCCGGAGGCACTGAGTGACGGCTCCGCTCGGGTCGTCCTCGAAACCACCGACTCCATGGTCGTGGACGCTCAGGGCCTGGTGCACGGCGGGTTCGTCTTCGGCGCGGCCGATTATGCAGCGATGCTAGCGGTCAACGAGCCGAACGTCGTTCTCGGGGCGGCGACGAGCCGCTTTCTCAAGCCGGTTCGACGAGGAGATCGTCTGATCGCGAGCGCGCGGACCGTGGGTGCGCAGGGCAGGAAGCGCGACGTGGAGGTCGAGGCCACCGTGAATTCCGAGACGGTGTTCGAGGGAACGTTCACCTGTTTCGTGCTCGAGCAACATGTGCTCGACGAGGTTGGGAGCAAGTAATGGCAGACGACGGCGGCGCGATTATCGGACGGGTCCTCGCAGCTCGGGGTGTGAAGCAGTTATTCACGCTATGCGGCGGACACATTTCGCCCATTCTCGTGGGCGCCGAGGCCAACGGCATCAAGGTCGTGGATGTGCGCGACGAGGTGAGCGCCGTTTTCGCGGCTGACGCCGTGGCTCGCATGACCGGGGTGCCCGGCGTCGTTGCGGTGACGGCAGGTCCCGGCGTGACCAATACGATCACCGCCGTGAAGAACGCGCAGCTGGCCCAGTCTCCGTTGCTGATATTCGGCGGCGCCGCGGCCACGTTGCTCAAAGGCCGCGGAGCGCTGCAAGACATCGACCAGCTCTCGGTAATGGCGTCGATCACGAAGTGGGCCGTCTCGATCAAGAAGGTCAACAGCATCCAGCCAACGGTCGAGAAGGCCTTGGACCTCGCCCAGGAGGGGGTCCCGGGACCCGTGTTTCTCGAGCTACCGATCGACGTGCTCTATCCGGAAGAGATGGTCCGGGAGATGTTCATGAAGGAGAGCGGCGTCAAGGACGGCAAAAACCTCGGGTCCAAGGCGCTCGAGCTCTACATGCGCGGCCACCTGTACCGGCAGTTTCACCAGCCCCACATGAGCATGATCCCGCCGATCCGAGAGTCCCTTCCTCCCAAACCGAGCACCGGGGGCCCCCACGTCGCGAAGCTCGCGTCACTTCTGCGCGCGGCCGAACGACCTGCCCTAGTCGTCGGGAGCCAGGCTCTGGCCAACTGTCGCGACGCCGAACCCATCGCGGATGCGTTGCGGACATTGGGAGTTCCGAGCTGGCTCGGTGGTATGGCGCGCGGTCTGCTCGGCAGGCACAGTGACATCCAGTTTCGACACAAGCGAACGGCGGCACTCAAGGAAGCCGATCTCGTCATAGTCGCCGGGTTCCCTTTCGATTTTCGCCTGGGCTACGGGCGAAGCATTTCGAGCCGCGCGACACTGGTCGCAGCCAACCTGAGTGCGAGCGAGATGCGCAAGAACAGGCGCCCGGAAATTCCGGTCCACATGCATGCAGGCGAGTTCCTGAAAGAGCTCGCCAACGCAATAGGAGGGGGGCTCGGTCCCTGGAGCGATTGGTTCGACACGCTTCGTGCCCGCGAGCTCGAGCGCGACGATGAGATCAGCGAGCAAGCACGAGCGCCGACGGAGCTCGTCAACCCGCTACAGCTATTTCAGCGCATCGAAGAGAAAATGGCGGACGACGCCGTGCTGGTCGTCGACGGCGGAGACTTTGTTGCAACCGCATCGTACATCCTGAGACCGCGCCAGCCCCTGTCGTGGCTGGACCCCGGCGTGTTCGGCACGCTCGGCGTTGGTGGCGGTTTCGCCGTGGGGGCATCGCTGGTGCGACCAGGCAAAGAAGTCTGGCTGATCTACGGCGATGGGTCCTGCGCTTACAGTCTGGCCGAGATGGACACCTGTGTTCGGCATGGGCTTGCGCCGATTGCGGTCATCGGGACCGACGGCTCCTGGTCCCAGATCGCGCGCGAACAGGTCCCGATGCTCGGCACCGACATCGGGACCGTACTGAACCGCACGGCCTATCACGAGGTGGGACAAGGCTACGGCGCCGTGGGGTTGCTGTTGGACGACCCATCGAAAATCGACGCTACTCTCGAGGAAGCCAAGGCGCTCGCGGCCTCGGGCAAGCCGGTCGTAATCAACGTGCACATCGCGAGCACCGACTTTCGCAAAGGTTCCATCTCGGTGTAGAGACGATGGCCACTTGGCTACAACGACGAAAGGCGCGCCACCGACTGAAAGACGAGGTGGGCCTATGGTACCACCCGCAATACAAAGTCGAAGCGCTCGCTGAAACCGCGCGCGTGCCAGGCGTCGAGGTCGAGCGGGGCGAAAAGATCCTCGGCTCTCTCGGAGCGGAGGGTCTGATTGGCCCCAAGCAGGTGCGCCCCGCTCCTCTGGCCGCCTTGGCCGACCTGGCGAAGGTGCATGCCGTGAGCTACCTCGAGCAAACGGCGCGGCCTGACTACCTCGGCCGCGTCTTCGGCCTCGAACCGCAGTTCATCGACGTTGATCCGGTCTTAATCGCACAGCGCCGACAGGTAGGCGGGACCGTGGCGTGCGCCCGGTGGGCCATCGGCGGCACGAAGCGCGTGGCCTTCAACATCGGAGGAGGCTTTCATCACGCGGAGCCAGAGGCCGGAACGGGGTTCTGCGTCTACAACGACATCGCCGTCGCGATCGCATCGCTGCGCGAGGATGGGTTCGAGGCCCACGTTGCCATCGTCGACCTCGACTACCACCAAGGCAACGGTAACCTCGTGACGTTCGAGGACGACGACACGGTGTTCACCTACTCGATCCACGGTTCGGTTTGGAGTCACGTAGAGGCGGCGGCAGACGAACAGTTTTTACTCTCTTCGGGCACCGACGATGCTGCGTATCTGCGCCAGCTGCGCGACACCCTCCCTGCTACCATCGACAAGATCCAACCCGGCTTGATCTTTTACGTCGCGGGGAACGACGTTCTCAAAGGAGACCGCCTTGGCGAGTTCGCCCTGACGCGCGAAGGGGTGCTCGCGCGAGATTGCTTTGTCATTGAGCTGGCGCGCAAGCATCAGTGCCCCGCGGTTGTGACGCTCGGTGGCGGCTACAGCGACGATGCGTGGCGCGCATCGACGGACTTCATCCGTTGGCTGCTGATCGACGAAACGGAGATCGCCCAAGAGTCCACATCGAGCATCTACGAGCAGTATTCTCAGATCGCCCAAGAGCTAGATCCGTACGACCTTCAGCGCCCGAGCGGCGAGTGGGAGCTCAGCGAAGCTGACCTCTTGGGAGACCTGACGGGTCCGCACTACCGGGCAACCCGAATGCTCGACTACTACTCGCGACACGGGGTGGAGTTCGCGCTCGAGAGGTATGGCTTGATGGACGAGGTCCGGAGGATCGGGTTCACCATGCCTCGTCTGACCCTCGATCCGAGCGATCCGGAGCGGCAACACTTGACGATGCATGCAACGAAAAATGGGGAGGAACACCTGCTGGTCGAACAAGTGCTCCGACGCGTCGTACGCCCGGCGCCCGAGGGCCTCGAGCCACCCGACGAGATCCGGTTCCTCTACGTCGAGTGGATGATGCTTCAAAACCCGACGGAGGAATTCTCGTTGCGCCAGCCACCGTGGCCCGGACAAGACCACCCGGGTCTGGGCGTCGGGGAGCAAGCGATGCACATGCTTTTTCAAGCTGCCACGCGCCTAGGGCTCGACGGCCTGGCGCACCACCCATCCCGCTACCACATCGCCCTCATCGGTGGCGGCGGCTCTTTCTTCCTGGACCCGGAGATCCAGGGTCGCTTCGAAGCCATCCGTGAGGTTCTCTCGCCACTCGAACTGTCCGAAGCCGCCTGGAAGATGGAGCGCGAAGAGGTGTGCTGGTCCGACGGAGAGCCCGTCGAATGGATCCCCGAAGACATCGTCATCCCCGCAAGCGAGCGGCTATTCACGTACATCGGCTCGGTCCACTACCAACAACCCCGCGCCGCGGCGCTCGAACGCGCGCGCAAACGCGGCATCGTCCTCAAGCCGCGTTCTGCTTAAAACAGCACGGCGCCCCGCAAAGCGAGGCGCCGTGGTTAGAAGGTTCGTAAGCCGAGTTTTGTAGCCCGCGCTCGTCGCCGAGGTGCGGGTCGTGATCATTCTTCTGGGACCGATGTCACCATCGGCCTCGAGCGACGCTACCCGGAGACTCGGGCGGGACCACCCTCAATGCCTCCCTATTTCGTCTTGCTTCAGATGGGGTTTGCCGTGCGACCGACGTTACCGCCAGCCCGGTGAGCTCTTACCTCACCCTTT
>JAUXFZ010000183.1 GCA_030622585.1 Myxococcales bacterium | reverse complement strand
TGCCTTTCACGTGCAGGAGCCCCGACGGCCCCAAACCCGGCAAATCCTGGTACCGTCTCGGTCCCGTTCAATCAGGAGGGTCAGATGGCGCGTCTCGTAGTCTTAGGTGGGTTGTGCGCAATGGTCGCGCTCGCGGGTTGTGACTCGAGCAGCAGCTCGGGGATGGCCGGCAGCGGCGGGGCCGGTGGTGTCGGTGGAGCCGGTGGAGGCTCCGGCGGTGTCGGTGGAAGCATCGACCTCTGCGGCGACGGCAGCCCGGCAGCCAGTCTCGGTGAGCCCGGAGACGGCAACTACAGCGCCACGATCGTGACGACCGAGTACGGCATCCCCCACATCACGGCCGACGACTGGGGCAGTTTAGGCTACGGCACTTCATACGCCTATGCACAGCAGAACTACTGCGTTCTGATGAAAGAGATCGTTCGCGCCAACGGCCAGAGCTTGCGCTGGTTTGGTGAGGCTGAGGGCAACCTCGCGAACGATCTGGTTTACACGTTCTTCAACACCGACGAGTTCATCGAGAACGAGTTCCTCGGAGAACTGGACGACACCCTGCGGGCTCTGGTGCGTGGCTACGCGTCGGGCCTCAACAGATACCTCGCCGAAACCGGAGTCGAGAATCTCGCGGATGGTCCTGAAGGCTGCCGCGACGCGGACTGGGTACGCCCGGTCACCGAGATCGACCTCGGGAAGGTGTATTGGAAGCTCATGGTCCGCGCAGGCATCGGCGCGCTGGCACGGCTCATCCTCGAAGCCGACGCACCGGTGATGTCATTGGCCTCCGCGAGCCCCGCCGTAACGCCTGAAAGCCTCGTGATCGAAGAAGCGGCCTTCGGCCTGCCCGAGGTGACCGCCATGGGCAGCAACGCGTACGCCATTGGGGCCGAGGGATCGCAAACCGAATACGGCATCCTGCTCGGGAACCCGCATTTCCCGTGGTCCGGTCCCGAGCGCTGGTTCATCCAGCACCTGACGATCCCGGGCGTCTACGACGTCATGGGCGCCACCCTGCAGGGCATCCCGCTGATCAACATCGGCTTCAACGAAGACCTCGCGTGGACGCACACCGTATCGACCGGCCGGCGCTTCACGGGCCACGAGCTGCACCTGCTCGAAGATGACCCGATGAGGTACATGTACGATGGTGAAGTGCGCGACATCGAGACGTTCGACGTACCTATCCAGGTGAAGCTCGAGAACGGGACCATCGAGGATCGGGTCGAAGAGATCTACATGAGCCAGTACGGACCGATCATCGACCTGGCCTTGGTCAATGCGGGCTTCGGCGGCTGGCCGACCGGAAACAACACGGTCGTCGCAATCCAAGACGCGAACTTCGACAACACCCGCATCTTCAACCAGCTCCGCGCGATGGGTCAGTCGAACTGCATCGCCGAGCTCGAAGAAGCGTTGAGCATGATCGGTCTACCGTGGGTGAACACGATTGCGGCTGACCGGGCCGGCACGGGGTACTACGCGGACATCACCACGGTGCCGAACGTGACCGAAGAGAAACTCAACAGCTGCGCCGACAGCGTCATCTCTGTGGCTCTCAGCGTGAATCGTTTCTATACGCTCAACGGATCGCGAAGCGAGTGCGAGTGGGGAAGCGACCCGGACGGGCCCGAAGGGCTCTGCGGACTCGCCAACCTCCCGAAGCTCCCGACCGGCCCAGGGGTGCCGTACACAGCCAACTCCAACGACAGCTACTGGTTGAGCAACCCCGACCAGCTACTGACGGGTTTCTCACCGCTCATCGGAATCGAAGGCGTTCAACAGTCGCTCCGAACGCGGCAGGCGTTCGTGCAAGCCGAAGGGCGAATCGCGGGCACGGATGGCCTGAGCGCGGAGCCTGGCTTCACCGTGGAGCTCTTGCAGGATGTCATGTACGGCAACCGCAACATCGCCGAAGAGATGACCCTCACCGACGTACTCGCGATCTGCGACAGCGTGGGGGACTGGAGCACGTACAGTGACAACCCGACCGAAGCCGAAAGCGCCTGCGGAATTCTCGATGCCTGGGACGGCCGCTTCAACAACGACAGTGTGGGCTCGACGATCTGGAACGAGTTTTGGCGCCGGGTGCAGAATGCCGATGACCTTTGGGCGGTTCCGTTTGACGCCGAGGATCCGGTCAACACGCCCAACACGCTCAATGACGACGACCCCGATGTAGTCGAAGCGGTCAAGGCATCGCTCGGCGCCGGCGTCGACTTCATGGTCGATGGCGGCATCCCGCTGGACCGACCCTGGGGTGAAGTACAGTTCCGGCCGGTCGGCGACGGCCAAAACATTCCGATCCATGGAGGCGCGTCGCGTTTCATGTTCAGCGTGATCAGCTCGAGGTTCGTGGATCAAGTGGGCTACGCGGACATCCCCCACGGAAACAGTTACATGCAGACCGTCACCTGGGACGAAACCGAGTGCCCGGATGCCTATGCCGTTCTGACCTACTCGCAGTCGAGCGACCCGGCATCGGACCACTTCGCTGATTTGACTCAGGTCTATTCCGACAAGGCCTGGAACGACATGCCGTATTGCGCGGCGGACATCGAAGCGACGAAAATCTCCGAAATGGAGATCATGGGCTCGGAAAACTAGTCGGGGCCCTGACCGGCTGGCATCCTACGGTCGATGCGCTCCCATGCACGATGGATCCTCGTGGTTCTCATGGTCGGGAGCGCCTCGTCCGCGCTTGCTGAAGAGCCCGATGCGGGCAGTCCGTCCGGGCAGGACGCCGGCAGCGCGCCGGAGCAGAAGGCCGAAAACAAACACCCGCGCCTCGTAAAGCCCGAAGGCGACCGCGAAGACAACGAGCAACTCGGCGGAGAGCCGTCGCTCACCGAGATCAGGCCGGAGCCTGCGGCCAAGGTGGACGGGAAAGAGGGCACCGAAGGCGGCGAGGACGCGGCCAAGGAATGCGACCTCGATTGCATCGAGGACGAGCTCGACAAACAAGAGGCGAAGGAGCAGCAAAAAAAGGGAACCTTGGCGGTCGCCAGGGAGAGTGGTTCCATCAGCGAGCAGGTTGAAGACGACGTGGGCGACGCTCTGTCCGCCGAGCCCAGCACTACGACGCTTGCCGAAGCAGAGCCCGACATTCCCGACGGCCGAACGCTGCCCATGCGTCTTGGGCCGGTTCGAGTACGGATCGGCAAAGGCGACGACTGGATAGGAATCGGTTTCGCCGCCCAGTTGGAGTTCGAGTACGAACAGGAGTTCGCGGGCGCGGGGTTCGACAAGAGCTCGCAAGAGACGCTCGAATTTCGCCGGATCCGGACGACGCTCTCGAGCTCGTTCATCGACGGACGGATCCGGAGCCGCTTTCAGATCAACCTCACGCCGAGTGCCTTCGAGCTGATCGACATGTGGTTCGCGTTCACGCGCTTCAAGTTCGCCACGTTCCGAGTCGGGCAGTTCAAGATCCCCTACGACCGCTACCGGGCGCAATCCTTCGCCGCCCTCTCCCTCGTGGACTGGGCGCCGACCACCAGGATGTTCGGCTCCGAGCGCCAGGTGGGCGCAGAAATGCTAGGCACCGGCGGCTTTCTCAAGGCGGAGTACGCGATCGGTATCTTCAGCGGAACCAATGCGCGCGCTTCTCACGCCGTCGGGATCACCGAAGTGTACGGGGAAGTTCCGCAGAACGCCTCGGACTTCGGGTTTGGAGAGGTCATCAGCGAGTTTCACCCGGAGCTCGTGGCTCGTGCCGCGAAAAACTTCGGCGCGATCAACACCGACACCAACAGTGACACCACGGGAAGCAAGGAGCTTCGGCACAGCGTGGGCGTCGGCGTCGCCTGGGACGCACGGCCCAAAGCCACCCAGGACCTCGGCCTACGGCTTTCCGCGGAGTGGCTCGGCAAGATCCGCCACGTGCACATGAACGTCGTCAGCTACCTGGCTTGGTACGAGCCCTGGCAAGGAGGCAAGATCCTCTTTGGCCCGATAGGGTTCATGGCCGAGACGGGCTATCGGTTCTCCTTAACGTGGGAGCTCGCTCTACGGTACAGCGTCACGTACCTCACCCCATGGCTCCGAAGCGACGCGAGGAGCTACGGCGAGTTCCAGATCGCGAACGCCACCGATCCAGCGGCGGCGATCGAGCAGTATGGTCAGAACGGCGATCAGACGACCAACAACGAGCTAGCGCTGGCCGGCACTTCGCACATCATCGGCAACAGTCTCAAGGTCGTCGCGGAGGCGGCGTGGATGGCGCAACGATGGGAAGCCGGCCGTCGGAACGGCTTCCGGCTCAACCTACAGCTCCAGTTCCTGTTCTGACGTAGGCGTTGCTCAGTGGTGGTGACCGCCGGCGCCGTGCGGGTGGCCGTGGGCGACCTCCTCTTCGGTCGCATCTCGAAGCGACTCCACCGTCACCTCGAAGTGCAGGGTCTCCCCGGCAAGCGGATGATTGGGATCAACCGTAATGGTGTCTTCGGTAATGCCCGTGATGAAGAACGGGATCTGCCTGCCCGAATCGTCGTGCGCGATGACCTGCATGCCGGCGGCTAGCTCCGCGTCGGCGGGAAATAGGTTACGCGGAACCTCACGAGCCGTGCCGACCCGTGGGCCATATCCCTTCTCGGGCGATACGGTGGCTTTGAGCGACTCCCCCTCGGCGATGCCTTCGAGCTGCTCCTCGAGGCCGGGAACGATGTTCTGGGCGCCGTGGAGATAAAGCAGAGGGCTCCCACTCTCCGACTCGTCGATGACTTCACCGTCATCGTCGCGCAGGGTGTAGGCAAGAGAAACCACTTTGTTTGCTGTAATCTTGTCGGTCATGATGCGGGCGCGACCATGCCATACATGCCGCCCTGCGCTACCGGAGCGATACCGAAAGGAGCCCCCCATGATCGAGGTGATGACAGACCTTCCCGAGCGAGTGCTCGGACTCAAAGCAAGCGGCGACGTGACGGCGGAGGACTACAAGACAGTGCTCGTTCCGGCGGTCGAAGAGCAGCTGACCCGACACAAGAAGGTGCGCTTGCTCTACGTCTTCGGGGAAGAGTTCAAAGGGTACACGGGAGGCGCGGCCTGGGAAGACGCCAAAGTGGGCATGAAGCACCTCACCTCGTTCGAGCGCGTCGCCGTGGTGACCGATGTCGACTGGATCGAGAATGTGATCAAGGCTTTCGGGTTTGCAGTACCAGGCGAAGTGCGCGTGTTCGATGACGACGACCTCGAAGCCGCCCGCCAGTGGATCTCGGAACCACCCTCGCAGGGTCATCTATCGTTCGACCTCATCGAAGGCAAGGGCGTCTTGGTGCTGCACCCCAAAGGCGAGCTCGAAGCCGCCGACTTCGAGCGCGTGAGTGCGGAAATCGACCCTTACATCGAGAAGGCCGGCGGGCTCAACGGCTTGATGATCGACGCAGAGCACTTTCCTGGCTGGGACGACTTCGCAGCGTTCAGCTCGCACATGCGCTTCGTACGGGAGCACCACAGCAAGATTCGACGGGTCGCCATCGTCACCGCGGATCGCATCGTGTCCGCGCTACCGCGGATGGCGTCGCGTTTCGTCGATGCGGAGGTTCGCGCGTTCGCGATGGGCGAACGTGACGAAGCGCTTCTCTGGGTCGCCCAGAGCTAGTCCGTAGAGCGCTTGCTCGTGGCGAGGTAAGGCGCCTCGATGACGAAGCCGAGCACGACGAGGCCCGCTACGAGAAACGCTACAGGCGTCGCTCCACCGGCAAGGGTGGCCGCTAGGCCGAGCACCGCGAAGATGCCACCCCCCACCATGCCCCCGACGCCGATGGCAATCGCCCCCCACAGGTCGATCTCGCGCGTTTTGCAGTGTTCG
>JAUXFZ010000229.1 GCA_030622585.1 Myxococcales bacterium | reverse complement strand
TCACTCGGTTCAGGCTCACCGGTGGACGGAGGTGGCTATCTGCGCATCGATGGCGGCCGACAGGTCGCAGTGATCAGGGACGATGTCGTCGCGCTCTTCGACAGCAGGGCAGGCGAATTCGAGATCAAAGACGACGCCGGGGCGCCCGACCTTCACCAACTGGCGGACGCTGAAAAAGACGCGTCCGCCGCCACCCCCTGATTACTTCGCTTCGGCCTTGGCCAGCGTCTCGTGCGACGCGAACTCGAGCAATCCGTTGCTCGTGTTGAACCCGCCCGACGACATCAGCCGGAAGTGACCCTTCACGCGCACCCTGTTGCCAACCTCGAGGTTCCTCGGAACCACGACCTCGCCGGAGATGGTCGTGGTCTTGCGTCCACGGCGGGCGCGAGCGAGCTGCTCCTGGTTGTCCGCGTAACCCACGACGAGCAACTGCTCCGCGCGGTCGGTCTGGTCCGCCGTATCCGCGATGAACATGTGCGGCGCAGCGACCCTGGGGCACTCCTCGTTCTTCCGCTTCTTGCAGACGGGAGGCTCGTAGATGTCAATGATGTAGCCAGTCACCGAGAGGTCGGTGTCGAGAACCTTGGCCGGTCGCAGACGAAGGCCATACACGCTGTACGACTCATCTTCGTAGGTCGTTGGAAACGGCGGCGGCGGCAGCGTCGGAACCTCTGGCAGGTTCGGGACGATTTCCGGTAGTTGTTCGACCTCCGGCTCCGAAGCAGACGTAATCTGTTCACAACCAGCACTCAGCAGCACCCCAGCCAACATCAGGCCAAATAGACGAACTCCCATGTTTCCCCCCTGTCCCAAACAAAGTAACACGGCGGATTCGCGAGCGACAATCTAGCGGCCAGAACCAGAGCAGCCACCATCCTCGGGTGGGGGCTGTTCGAGGGCCATTTTCAGCGTGGGCGGAACCCCGCCGGCGTTCCCGAGCTGCTCGACGGCCGCCTTGGCGTCCGGACTATCGAGGGCTCGCAGCGCCTCGATGGCGCGGGCGGCGTTGTTGAGGTCGTCTGTCAGCGCGTTGCTCGGCGCGGCACGCATGACGACCCTGAGCAACGCGTCGACCGCGTCTGTCCGGCAGTGGGCAACCACGTAACCGATAGCCGCTGCCGTCACCGCCGGCCATTCGTTTCGAGCTCGCAGCCTGCGATGAACGCGCTCCCACCCCTCGTCATGAGAGGAGGCAGTCAGCACCTCGATCGCGGCAGCCCGAACCACGGACATCGAATCGTCAACCGATGCGACGATCACCGGAAGCGCCTGCCCCTCTGTCCGAAGACTGGTCACCGCCTCGGCGCGCACCATGGGCCAAGTGTCCCGGCGAGCAATCGTCGCGCGCCGCACCAAGGTGTCGGGGTCTCCGGACAACGCCGTCGCGGCCCGCGCACGGACCCGCGGGTAGGGGTCGTCCAAGGCGCCACGCGCGTCCTCAAGATGCCCACGCGCGGTAATCGCGTCGACCGCAGACTCGCGAAGCATCCATTCCGCGGGGCCGTCGAGTTGGGCTCGTACCCACTGATCGACTTCTGCGCTCGGCCCTGCTGCTCCAGCACTTTGAAGCAGCCTCCACTTGGCGGCGAAGTCGAGCGCCTCGGTGACCGCGTACTCGATGAACGAGGTGATGACATCCCGATACGCGTCGAGCGACGCAAGACCCAGCGCGGCGCTTGCGACTGCGGCAGCTGGAGGCTCGCCGGAGAGCCACTCGCGCAGCCGCCGCGTCGCGCCTTGCTCGGAGTGCTGAGCAGCGATTCCCAGCGCGCTTCGGAGCCCTCGACGGTCCTCGCCCGCTGGGTGGGCGATCGAGTCGAGCAACGGCTCGATCGCAGAGTCGGGCTCGGTGCGTGCGAGCAAGGTAGCCGCGCGGTCGCCGACGATCGGATCGGAAAGCAACCGGACGAGGCCCGCGGCTCCGCGGGGCGTGGTTTGGCTCAGAATCCCGAGCGCCCGATCACGGACCTCGTTGTCGTCGGAACGCGCCGCTTCGACCAATGCCTCGATCGCCGCGTCGTGCTTCTTGGCGAGCCCTTCAAGAGCTCCGAGGGCACGCTTCTGTGCCAGCGGGGACAGGGCAGGCCACGCGTCGCGGATCTGGCGCGCGGCTCGCTGGCCGCCGGCCCGGAGCACGTAGACTGCGGCCACCGCTCGGTCGTGATCAGCCTCGAGGCTTCGAACGGCGGCCCCGACAGCCACCGGATCAGGCCCAGCGGCCGCACCCACGGCCGAGGCCGTCAGCAACACGAACGTCGCTAGTGCAATAGCGCGTCTGCGGTTCGTCGTTCCCACTCGATCACCGTCCCGTCTCGCAGCTCTAACACGCGGTCCGCGCGACGAAGGAAATCCTCGCGATGCGTAGCGACGATGACCAATCCGCCGAGGTCCGCGTGCTCGCGACATACCCCAATGACGTTTTGCTCCTGTTCGTCGTCGAGGGCGGAGGTCGGTTCGTCGAGCAGCATCACCGGCGCGCCGCAATAGAGGGCACGCGCCAAGGTGATCCGTTGCCTCTGACCCATCGAGAGGTCGGTGCCGCCTTCCTGAAGGACCCCATCGTAACCCCCCGGCCTCTCGGCGATAAACTCGTGCGCCAGGGCGCGGCGACACATCTCGACCACACGCGCACGCTCGGGGTGCTCGGCGCCGAACGCGACATTGCGCAAAATCGTGTCGTGAAAGAGCGCTGGGTTCTGGGGCATCCATCCGGTCGCGCCGATGAGCTGGGCGCGCACGGCAGGCACACCGTCGATCATCACCTGCCCACTGGAAGCTGGGAGAACGCCTGCGAGCACGCCGAGTAGCGTCGACTTGCCCGCGCCGCTCGGGCCCGTGACGGCGACCAGTTCCCCCTGGCGGAAAGAAGCGGTGGCGTTCCTCACCACTGGCCGGCTGTCGTAGTTGAACGAGAGGGCCAGCACGCGGAGGGACGCGACCGGTTCGGTCCGCACCGTCACCTCCTCGAGCGGCTCGGCGGGCAATCGAAGAAGCTCATCGAGCCGGTCGAGCGAAGCCAGCCCGGACGACCATCCGAATAGTGCCCGAGCGAGCCCGTGGAGCGGCCGGTACATCAGGACGAGGGCGACGAGTACGGTTCCCGTGGCAGCAAGGTCCACCGCGCCGTCTGCGGACCATGCCATCGCGAAGACCATGGCGATGCCCAGAGCAGCTGCGAGCTCGATGAGGGGGCCAGCGGCCGTGCTCCAGGTCTCCGCCGCGATGCCCCGCTCCTCCGAACGCACCGCTCCGACGTTGATCTTGTCCCGCATGGGCCTCACGGCCCCGTATGCCCGCAAGACCGCGGCCCCATCGACAGCCTCGGCCGTCTCCGAAATGACCGAAGACTCGGCGGCGAAGAGCTCCCGCTGCAACCTCCTGGCCGGCCGCGCCAGAAAAACGATGGCCGCGACCGCCAACGGCACCACCACGAGCCCCGGGATGGCTAGTCTAGTATCCACCTCCAGAGCCACACTGGCTAGTGCCGTAGCCACTACTATGCTCCGAATGCCCTGGGCGACCCCCAAATGGAGTAAGGTCCGGACCCCGTGGACTTCGACCTGAATGCGGGAGGCCAGCTCCCCGCGAGGCCACTGCAGGAGGGTCGAAGGCTCCAACCGGAGGACGTGTGTAAGCACTTTGCCCCGGAATTCCCTTACGACGCTGAGCTGAAGCTTGGCGCCCAGGTGCGCTCGAATCGTCTCGGAAAGCGCCCTGAGGAGGCCCAATGAGACGAGGATCCAGACGATCTGGGTGACGGACGGGCTCGTGAATGCGAACCCCGTGGAGGGGATCTCCAGCCCCGAATTGCCCTCCAAATTGCGCAGCAGCGGGCCGACCATCCACGCATAGCCAGCCGTGGCGGCCGCCGACAGCAGGGTGGCCAGGAGGGCCGATACGGCCAGCGGCCAGCGCCCCCGCAGCGATTCCAGTAACTCGCGACGAGCAGGCCTGTCACTGGAATTCATCCCCAAAAACACTCCGAATACCCCTTCCCAGGTTCGATTGAGGACCCATATACTCTCAGTTACCCCAACGACAAAGCCACCCGTTTGAGAGGCCGAGTCACCCTTGATCCTCAGTTCGGCACGGTGCGTGCATCCCATTCGGCTCGAACCAACGGTTCTCGCTCGGTGGAAGAATCGAGCGGTTGCGAGTGTTCAGCCAGTAAATCGGGGTGCCACACATCGCGGGGCGCCACCGGAAGGCGAGAGGCAAAATGGCAAGACAGGCAATGACAGGACAGGCAGCGACACGACAGTCCCGGAAAAAGAGCCAGGTGCGGGCCAAGGTATCCAAGCAAGCGGAGCCGAAGGCTGAAACCGGAGTTCAGAAGGCCGTGGACACCAAGGCGGTGGACACGAAGGCCGTGGGGGCAGTCGAGCCCAGCAAGGAGCAGCTGGAGAAGGCTCGCGTCGAGAGCGAGAAAGCTCTCAAAGAGTTCGAGCGCCAGGGCGCCGGAGATTCGACCCTCACCCGGTACTTCCGGGAGATGATCGGCCATCGGGTGCTCACCCCCCAAGAAGAGATCGAGGCCGCCAAGCAGGTCGAGCGGCTCGAAATCGCCTATTGGGAAGCTCTGCTCAGCCATCCATCGTGCTTCGAGAGCGTTGCCGTCGTCATCGAGGGGCGCGTCAAGGACCAGCCACTCCCCGAGCTCGCTTCGCTTCGCAAGCTCTGCAAGACCTCGAAATCGGAGAAGCTCGGCAAGCGGCAGGAAACCCGTTGGAACGACCTCTGTCTGCAGCTGTCGACCAAGATGCGCGAGCTTGATAGCGACCGCCTCTTCGTCCAGGAGTCGGACCGCGCCGTACACCGCCTCGCCGGTGACTTCGCAGACGAGCGCGACATCGTCGGTGACCACGTTCGCATGACCCCCGCGTTCAAGCGGTACCTTCAGCATGTGCGCGCCGCGCAAAAAGGACAGCAACGGGCGAAGAACCGCTTCGTCGCCGCCAACCTGCGTCTCGTGGTTTCGATTGCACGCCGCTACAATCGTGGCCGGCTGCCGCTCATCGACCTCATCCAGGAAGGCAACATCGGTCTGATGAAGGCCGTCGAGCGATTCGACCACAACCGTGGCTATCGCTTCAGCACATACGCCTCCTGGTGGATTCGCCATGCGATCAGCCGCGCTCTCGCCGACAAGGGCCGCGCGGTTCG
>JAUXFZ010000266.1 GCA_030622585.1 Myxococcales bacterium | reverse complement strand
TTCGAGGTCGAGGTCGAGTTCGTAGAGTGACGGGATCGTCGAATTCTTCGCTGCGTTCGGGCTGAGCCTAGGCTCCGCTTGACCGTGCGAGTCCGCCGCCCTTTACTAGCCCCATGCAGATTTTTATCGACTCCGCAGACATTGAGGAGATTCGGGACGCGGCGGCCATGGGCGTCGTCGACGGGGTGACGACCAACCCCTCGCTCGTCGCCAAGACAGGCCGGCCGTTCAAGGATGTGTTGGTCGATATTTGCGAAGTCGTCGACGGCCCGATCAGCGCGGAGGTGATCGCGACCGACTACGACGGCATGATGACGGAAGCGCGGAGCCTCGCGAAGATGCACAAAAACATCGTCGTCAAGATTCCATTGATCGCCGAGGGCCTCAAGGCAGTGCGAACTCTCACCGACGAAGGCATTCGGACCAACGTCACCCTCTGCTTCAGCCCGACCCAAGGGCTCCTTGCCGCCAAGGCGGGTGCCACATACGTCAGCCCATTTATCGGCCGCATCGATGATATCAGCGGCAACGGGATGGAGATTGTCGAGCAGTTGGTGACGATCTACCAGAACTACGGTCTCCCCACCCAAGTCCTTGCGGCCAGCATTCGTCACCCGGTCCACGTGGTGCAGGCCTCGCTCATCGGTGCGCATGTCGCGACCCTTCCGCACAAGGTCATCCACCAGTTGGTCAAGCATCCGCTTACCGATAGCGGCCTCGAGCGGTTCCTGGCAGATGCCAAGAAGATTCCGTCTAGCTGAGGCGCTGCGAGTCGCGAACCCCAACACGAGCCAGGCATGCGACCTAGAGTTCTCGTCGTCTACAAAAAGAGCACCTACCAGCGATACGTTGGTCGCGCGCAGGAACGACTCAAGGAGCTCATCGCGGACAGCGACCGCTCCGTCGACGGGTTGCTACACGAGCATGAGATTCATCAGCAGACGCTGCGCCAGGCAAAGACCGCGCTTCGCGATCTGGGGGCCCGCGCGGTGCTCCGGTATCGTCCCGAACCCCTGCCAGAGGAAGGCGCTTGGGACCTGATCGTCACCCTCGGCGGTGATGGCACCCTGCTGTGGGCATCGCACCTGGCCGATTCATCTACCCCGATGATCGCGATCAACAGCGCGCCGGACACGAGCGTCGGTTATTTCTGCGCTGGCGACGCGCACAACGTGGATGAAGTGCTTGCAGCCGCGCTTGCAGGCGAGCTGAAATCGAGCCGACTGGCGCGGATGCGCGTGGAGGTCGGCGGCAACGTGATTTCGACGCGGGTGCTCAACGACGCTCTCTATTGCCACGAGAGTCCCGCCGCGACGTCGCGCTATATTCTCGACTACGACGGCGACCGGGAGCGTCAGATGTCGAGTGGGGTCTGGGCCGGTCCGGCCGCTGGCTCGACCGCGGCGATCCGCTCCGCCGGTGGCAAGGTACTCCCGACTGGGTCGCAGAAGATCCAGTTCGTGGTCCGCGAGCCGTATCGCGGAGTCGACAACAAATACCGCCTCGTGAAGGGGATGGTCGCGCCCGGCGAGGTCCTCGAAATCACCAGCCGGATGACCAAAGGCCGGATCTTTCTGGACGGTACCCAGAAGGTCTATTCCGTGGGCATCGGTGACCGGATTCGCATCACTTTGTCGGACGAATCGCTCACGCTCCTGGGACTCGCTCGGGGCGGCGCCCGATCGAGCAAATCCTCCGCTTTGAAGTAAATTGACCACACAAAGACGGGAGCGTTAAGTAATACCCCGTGCCGCGTTATCGCAGCCACATCGCCCTGACGGTTTGGCCCATCACTGCGCTCTTCGTGTTGGAGTTGGCCAGGATGTGGCCCGCGCTTGAAGGAGCGAGCTCATTCGCAGCGGCCTCGCCCGTCACGTGGACGTCCCTTGCGATATGCACGGTCGTCGTGCTCCTGTCTCTCGCGGCCTATGCACGCGGGTGGAGCATGCTCAGCCTGGGGTCCCCCGAGAGAGAGGGTCCGTACCGTTCCGAAGGTTGCCGGCGTCTACAGAAACTCGCAGGCGGCCTCGCTTGGGCCCTCGTCGTAGCCCACTTGACCCTTCAGTGGTTCATGTCGGTCCGCGTCGGTCCGGTCGCCCTGAGCCACTACGAGCTCCTGCGCGGCTTTCTGTCGCTTCCGCTGACCCTCGGTTTTTACGTGCTGGGTCTAGCGTCGCTCGGCCTGTTTGTGTCGCAGGGAATCGCCGGGTCCTTTCGGGCCTGGGGCGTCGCGCGGGGTCCTGAAAGTTCACGATGGCTCGAGGTCGGTTGTACCTTGGCGTCTGCAGTGATGATTCTGATGGCGATCAATGTACTGAGCCACTTCGCGACCGGTCGCGCATACTGGATGAGCCCATGAGCATTTCGCGAGTCTATGCGATCGCTCTCAACACCTATCGCGAGGCGGTGCGGGACCGCGTGTTGTTCGGGGTCCTCGTGCTCGCGGCCGGTGTCCTTGCTTTGACGCTGGCGTTGGGCGAGCTCTCGCTGGACCAGCAGATGCGCGTCGTCACCGACATGGGCCTCGCGTCGATCTCCCTGTTCTCCGTCGTGGTAGCGATCTTCCTAGGGTCCTCCCTCCTCTACAAGGAAATCGAGCGCAAGACCCTCTACGTGATTCTTCCGAAGCCGATCGCGCGATTCGAGTTCCTGCTGGGCAAGTACTTCGGCATCGTCGCCACCTGCGCGGTGTTCATCGCGATCATGGGTGCGCTCCAGCTTCAGGTGACCGCGATCCAAGCCGGCGCATCGCCGACGCTCATGATCGGCGTGTCGACGGGTCTCGTCGTCTGCCTAGGCGTCGGCTTCGTGGTTTCCAACGACCGTACGCTCGTCGTCCCCTTGTGGGCCCTAGTCGCGCTCGGCGCATCGGCGTGGGTTTGCTCGACGGTCGACGTGGAGCTCTTCCGATTGCTTGCTTCGCTCGTTCTCAATCTCGGCGAGGTCCTCATTCTCACCGCCGTCGCGCTCTTGTTCTCTTCGTTTTCGACGCCTTTCCTCACGGGTGCATTCACGTTCGGTGTCTGGCTAGTGGGCCGGGCCGCGCACGACATGGTCGCGATGAAGACCCGCGTTCTGAGCCCCGCGATGAAGACGCTACTCAGCTGGTTGGCGGAGATCTTGCCCAACTTCAATCTCTTCGTTCCGGGTCGAGCCACCCTGGTGACGAAGGCGACCGCGGTCGGGGAGCCACTCACCTACGTCGCGACCTCCATGGGCTATTCGATTCTCTACGCTGCGGCGACGCTCATCATCGCCGCCCTGATCTTCCGTCGCCGAGACTTCCTATGAAGCTCGCATCGGCACGGCCGGGCGTGGTCGCGGTGCTCGTGCTCATCACCCTCGGCGGGTTGGTGCTGTGGCGCGTCGCTTCGGAGTCGCGAACGGAGCTTGCCGCCGCGGACGCGTACCGGCAGGATGATCGCCTAGCGCTCGCCGTCGAGCACTACCGTCGCGCGATTCGTTGGTCATTGCCGATGAGCTCGAGCACGGCGCGGGCGGTTTCGGCGTTGGAGTCGATCGCCACGGAGTTGGAGGCCGACGGTGATTCGGCGGCCGCTCTTCTGGCTTGGCGATCGGTGTCGGGCGGGCTCGCCGCGACGCGCTTCCTCTACTCCGGCACGCATCCCGCGCGCGAGAACGCCAAGGATCAGATCGCGGGGCTGCTCGCGGCGGATCGGAGCGCGGCCATCGATGCGAATCTGAGCACGGAGCAGCTCGAGGCCGATCATCGCCGACTCCTCGATGGGGAGATCCGGCCCGATCCGTGGTGGGGCACTCTGCTTCTGTTGGGAATGGCCACCTGGGTCGGAGCCTTGGTTCTCGTGGCGTGGCGCGGGTTCGATTCGGCTGGCCGCTTTCGTTGGGCCGGGGCGCGGCGCCCCATATGGGGCGCCCTCGCGGCGTTGGTCTCGTTCGCTCTCGGACTGCTCTTCGCCTGAAGTTGCCCCAACACGGGCCACGGGGTAACAGGTGCGTCGTGGATAGCATCGAAATCGTCGGTGGAAATCGGCTCGTCGGCTCAGTGCCCGTCAGCGGCGCCAAGAACGCAGCTCTGCCCATCTTGGCGGCAGCCCTGTTGGCTGATGGTGAGCACGTGTTCCGCAACGTGCCAAACCTGCGGGACGTCCACACGATGACGCGCTTATTGGAGCGTCTCGGCGCGCAAGCGGAGTTTGCGGATGGTCGAGTGCAAGTGACGCTGTCCGGCCCGATCGAACCGACCGCGCCGTACGACCTGGTGAAGCAGATGCGCGCGTCGGTCTTGGTTCTCGGTCCGCTCGTCGCCCGTTGCGGCCGCGCGGTGGTGTCCTTGCCAGGCGGCTGTGCGATCGGCGCCCGTCCCATCGACCAACACCTCAAGGGCTTGTCGGCGATGGGCGCAGACGTTCAGCTCCACCACGGGTACGTCGAGGTCACGGTTCCGGGCGGCCGACTTCGTGGCTCCGATATCAAGTTGGATTTCCCAACTCACACCGGGACCGAGAATCTGATGTGCGCCGCTGTCCTGGCCAAGGGGCGCACCACGCTTACCAACTGCGCCCGCGAGCCGGAGATCGAAGAGCTTGCGCGGGTCTTGAACAAAATGGGCGGGCGCATCGAGGGGGCGGGCACGTCGCTGATCTCGATCGAAGGCGTCGATTCGCTTCATCCGATCGACCACGCGATCATTCCCGACCGCATCGAGGCCGGCACCTTCATGGTGGCTGCCGCCGCGACCGCCGGGGATGTCCTCATCGAAGGCATCGGTTTCGAGCCGCTCGAAGCGGTGATCGCGAAGCTTCGCGAAGCAGGTGCCGTGGTGGAACGAGAGGGCGATGGCATCCGAGTCGTCGGTTCGCACCCGATTCGCCCCGCGGACGTG
>JAUXFZ010000065.1 GCA_030622585.1 Myxococcales bacterium | reverse complement strand
GCCAGCGTCAGTGCCAGTGCCAGTGCCAGTGCCAGTGTCAGCGTCAGTGCCAGCGTCGGTGTGCTATCTTCGCTGGCGTTGTGGCGTTGTCAGCTCCGCTAAGGATCCTCATTGCCCTCGTGATCATGGGGGCGATGGTGGGTTGCACTCGTGAGAGTCAGACGCCCGCCGGCTATCAAGGGATCGTCGAGCACGACGATCGGCATCTCGGCTTTCGAGTTGGCGGCCAGCTGCGGGAGATTCGCTTCGATCGTGGGGATGTCGTTGAGGAAGGAGCGCTCATCGCCGTCCTCGACGACACCGCTGAGCTTCCGATTCTGCTGGCGCGCGAGGCGGACCTGGCGCGGGCCCGAGCCAATGCGGCGCTCGTCTATGCCGGGCCGCGCGTCGAAGAAGTGCGGTCCACCATGGCCGAGCTCACTGGGGCTCGTGCGGCCCTCAGGGAGGCTCGGGCCAATCTCGACCGCCACCGAAACCTTCCGGAGTCAGCAGCGACCGCTCGCTCGCTCATATCCGAGCTCGAAGTCGCCTACGCCCAGTCAAAGGCACAGGTGCGGATGGTGCAGGAACGACTCAAGCGATTGCGCAAAGGCGCGCGGCCCGAGGAGCTTGCCGCGGCCGACGCCGAGGTCACCGCGGCAGAAGCAGCCGTAGAGGCGGAGAACGAGCGGCTGGCCCTCTACTCACTGCATGCCTCAGAGCGCGTCACGGTGCTCGACGTGCCTGTGAGAATCGGCGAGGTGGTTGCGGCGGGAGCGACGGTCGCTACGGTCGCCGATACGCAGCACCCCTACGTGGATGTCTTCGTGCCGCAGCAGTCGCTCGCAGGGTTGAAAGTCGGTTTGCCGGCGCGCATTCGCGTCGACGCGGAGGACGATTCGTTCGATGGCGAGATCGAGCACATCGCGCCGACGACCGAGTTTACGCCGCGATACCTCTTTTCCCCCACCGAGCGCTCCAATCTGGTCGTTCGTGTCCGAGTTCGCATCAATGATCCCGATGAGCGCCTCCACGCCGGCGTTCCCTCGTTCGCCACCTTCGAGATGAAGGGCGAATAGCGGTGGAAGACCCCGTCGTCGCCGAGGGGCTCTCTCGTAATTTTGGAAAGCTCGTCGCGGTCAGTGATGTGAGCTTTCGAGTCCATCGCGGCGAGATCTTCGGCCTTCTCGGCCCCAACGGTGCCGGCAAGTCGACGACGCTACGTATGCTTTGCGGGATTCTCGACCCCAGCAGTGGTCGCGCGACCGTCGTCGGTTTCGATGTCGCGACGGAGCCGGAGCAGGTCAAACAGAACATCGGCTACATGACCCAGCGCTTCAGTCTCTACGAAGACCTCACGGTCGAAGAGAACCTGCGCTTCTACGCGGGGATCTATGGGCTCAGTCGAACGGAGCGCCGTGCACGCGTGCCGGAAGAGCTCGATCGCGCGGGCTTGACCGAACGGCGGGATCAGATCAGCGGCACGCTATCGGGGGGTTGGAAGCAGCGCCTCGCGCTCGTCTGTGCGACGGTCCACCAACCGCCACTGTTGTTTCTCGATGAACCGACCGCGGGTGTCGACCCGGTGAGCCGCAGGGAATTCTGGGCCCACATCCATCGCATCGCCTCGGCGGGCACCACGGTCATCGTCACCACGCACTACATGGACGAGGCGGAGCGCTGCCATCGACTTGCCTTCATTTTTAGGGGCTCGCTGCTCGACATCGGAACGCCCACGGAGGTCATTGAGCGTCGCAACATTCGCGTCGGCGTGATCTCGACCCCGGACGTAGCCGCGGCGATGGACTTGCTCACCCCGCACCCTGCGATCGATGAAGTCGCTCCGTTCGGCGATCGCCTTCGACTTGCGACGCTCGGTGGCGTCGACCCGGTGGCGCTCGCCCACGAGGTCCTTGGCGCAGGACCGAGCGTCGGTGATGCCCGCGAGGTCGCCCCCAACGTCGAAGATGCATTCGTCGCCATGGTGCACAGTGAGGCGCGGAACGGAGACGGGTCATGAACCGCATGTTGGCGATCGCCTGGAAGGAGATGATCCAAGCCCGGCGCGACCGTCTGACCATGGGCATGATGGTCGGCCTTCCGATCCTCCAGCTCCTGCTCTTCGGCTATGCGATCAACACGGACGTTCGACACATCGCGACCGTGATCTACGACCAGGATCATTCCGCGGAGTCCCGGGGGTTCGTGAGGCGCATGGAAGCTACCGGTTTCTACGATGTCGTGGGCCACGTGGATGGGTACGAGCAGATCGGCGTGGCCCTGCGGTCTCGTGAGGCCATGGTGGCTTTGGTCGTGCCGCCACGATTCGGAGCCGAGGTCGAAGCAGGCAGAACGGTTCAACTTCAACTGGTCGTCGACGGCTCGGACCCGCAGGTCGTCGCAGCCGCAACTGACACTGCCATGTCGCTGGCATCCGCGCGCTCGTCCGTGCTCAGCGTCGAGCGACTCCAGCGACTGGGACAGCCCGCCGCAGCACCCACCCAGGTGATCGCCCTCGAGCCTGCGATTTGGTACAACCCGGACCTTCGCACCCCCGTGTTCATCGTGCCTGGCCTGGTAGGCGTGATCCTCACGATGACCTTGGTGATGTTCACTGCAATGGCTATTGCCCGCGAGCGCGAGCGCGGGACGCTAGAACAACTCATCGTGTCGCCCATCCGAAGCACCGAGCTCACGGTCGGCAAGCTCCTTCCCTACATCGGCGTGGGCTACCTGCAGATGACCCTGGTCCTCGGGGTGGGCTCGTGGGTCTTCGACGTGCCTATCGTAGGCTCGATCGGATTGCTCTACTTGCTCTCGGTGTTCTTCATCGCCGCGAGTCTGGCGGTAGGTCTCTTGTTCTCGACGCTCGCGAAAACCCAGCAGCAAGCGATGCAAATGTCGTTCTTCTTTTTGCTGCCGAACATTCTCTTGTCCGGTTTCATGTTTCCCTGGGAGGCGATGCCGGCGCCGGCCCGATGGCTGTCCACGATCCTGCCGCTGACGCACTATCTACGCGTCATCCGCGGCATCGTCTTAAAGGGCGCGTCATTCGCGGAGCTCCGCGGCGAGCTCATCTGGCTCGCTGGTCTCACCTTGATCCTGATCGTCGTCGTCTCCATGCGCTTCCAAAAGAAGCTCGACTAGAACGCCGATCCCGGCTCTTCGAGAAACTCGATTTCTGCTGGCGTGCTCGCGCGCCCCAGAGTCTCGTTGCGGTGCGGGTACCGCCCAAAGCGTTCGACGATGGCCTTGTGCTGTTTGGCAAAATCGAGGTAGTTCCGGGCGTCTGCTTTAAGCGATTCTTCGCAGCTATCGACCAGCCCGCTGAGCAGATCGATCGAGCGATGATGGTCTTTCATTGATTCGCTGTGTTCCAGCGGCAGGTAGAGGAAGACGCGCTCGTCGAACTCGAGCTCGGTATCGAAGCCCGCATCCAGGCCTTCAGAGCAGGCTTCTCGCGCGAGCTCATCCGCGACGAACATGTTGGGCGTTCCACGGAACATGTTCCGAGAGAACTGATCCAGCACGATGATGTACGCGAGCGTGCCACGCGCGGTGTTTCGCCATGGGTCGCAGTCGCCGGCGACAACCGCCTCATAGTCGTTCAGGAAGTGTCCCTTGATCGCCTCGTCGAACGCGTTCGACTTCGTCCACCAACGCCTGCGGTGCTCGGGGCTCGAACAGCCGAGCTCGTTGAGCTCGCCGAACCAGAAATCGAGAACGTCTTCGATGCGATCACTCATCTGCGGGATCTCCTCGCAGCGCCGCGACTGCGTCCAGGAACACCCTCGCCTTTAGCTCGGTTTCGGCGACCTCGCGATCTGGGTCGCTGGCTTCGACGATTCCGCCCCCCGCCCAGTAAGACACCTGGCCCCGGGCGATGGTTGCCGTTCGAATCGCGACCGCCAGCGAAAGGCCGCCATCGTGGTCGATGAATCCAAGCGCGCCGCAGTACACGCCTCGTGGATGTCGCTCCAACTCCTCGATGATCTCGAGCGCGCGAATCTTGGGAGCTCCGGTGACACTTCCCGGAGGAAACGTCGCCTTCAGAATAGCCTCGAGCGAAACCTCGGGACGGGTCACACAGCTGACCGTGCTCACCAGGTGATAGAGGCCCGTGAACGGTTCCACGATCATTGGCGAGGCGACCTTCACCGTCCCAGTTTGTGCGACGCGTCCGAGGTCGTTCCGCATGAGATCGACGATCATCGAGTGTTCGGCCTGCTCCTTTGGATCGGCGCGTAGGCGTTGAGAGGCGCCGTCGTCGGTCGCTTCGCGCCGGATCGTCCCTTTGATCGGGCGAGTCACCAGCGTCTTGGTCTCCGCATCCCAGTGGATGAAGCGCTCCATGGTGCACGCCAGCACCGCATGGTCGCCTCCATCGAGAAACATCCCCAGCGGGACCCGGCTGGCGACCCGCATCGCTTGCCAGAGCTCGAGCGCATCGCCCGCGAACGAGCCCGACCACTGCCTTGCGACGTTGACCTCGTACACTTCGCCCATGCCGATGTAGTCGAGAGCCCGTTCGATCGCCCTGCGGTGCGTTTGCGCGTCATCCACTTCGATCACGCCGATCGAAGGGGCGATCGGCTTTCGTTCCGGTAGCGCGTCCAGTCGCGTGCGAAAGGCATGGGACGCGCTTCGGCTGTCGCCCACCACCCAGGTTTCGCCATTTTCATGATCGATGGCGACTAGCGCCGGGTAGCGCCGGAACAGCATGATCGGATCGCGTCCGCGCTTGAACCGCGCCTGGCCCCGAGCAGGAGACGACCAAAACGCATCGTATGCGATGTAGCCGATCCAGGCTGGCACCTCGCTCGGCCCCGGGCCCTCGGAGTTCACCGTGTCGGCGCGCTGACTGACGTGACGAAGGGCCGCGAATGGTGATTCGACCCCGAATTCGACTCGGATCTCATCGGATGGCCAGGCCGCGAGGAACGAATAGCGTCCGTCTGTCGACTCGCTTCGGTTCGAATCGAGCCAGGCGAACCCGGCTTCCCCGCTCAGACGTCGCGCGACGCTGAGCTCATCGATCGAAGCGACGCGTTCGGCCCACACGGCTCTTCTCTACTTGCTCGCCTGGCACCGGTAAAGCAACCTGCTTTGGTGCTTTGGCGAACGTTCTTGCTTGGACTACTTTGCGTCGCGGCCTTTGCTTGCAAAGAGTCGTCAGGGCAGTTCGTGTTCGATGCGGTCATCGTCGATGGCGATAACGGCAACCCTGCTGCGGGGACCGACGCCACGGTTCTCCGAATCGGCATCCAAGAGGGCGAGCTGCCGGCCGAGGAATACGAATACCCGATCACCGACGGCGAATTCGAGGCATTCTTGGAGTTCAGGGCCTTCACGAGGCCCACGCGTATTCGAGTCGAGATGCAAGGCGCGACCACCGAGCTCCTGACCGCTCCTCCGATGTTCGTCCCCTCGGCCAGCAGGGGCAGCCTGCGCGTCGTGACCTCCGCACCGTCAGGGTGCGAACGCGTCACGTTCGACCTGATGGAGGCGCCGCGCGCCTTTTTCGGCATGGTGCAGTCCGGCACGTTCGCACTCATCGTCGGCGGCGCCAGCGCTTCGGCCGAACAGCTCGAGTTCTTCGATGCGCTCGAATGGGAGTCTCGTTTGTTCTTGGAGGATTTGGCGCTGTCGGACCTGGGTGAGACGCGCGCGGCTTCGATCGACGAGGTGGAAATTCTGGTTCTCCCCAGCAACGCCCCGCCCTTCATTTTCAACATGCTCGACGCCACTCGCCGCATCACCCCGGTGGTGCTTCACAACGGGGCTGGTCCAAGATCGGCCCTCGTAGCGGTTCCTGGCATCGGCGCAATGGTGATTGGCGGTGATGTCGCCGGTGAGGCTCAATCGGGGGTGTCGTTGGTCGGGCCAGAAGGCCAGGTGACTTCGCTCCGCCTGAGTGAGCCGCGTTCGGGTCCCGCTGCGACTGCGCTTGGCGGTGACGTCTTGGTCGTCGGCGGCGATGTTGAAGGAAGCGCCGAGATCCTGATCGATGGGGCTACGCTCGGGCGGCCCGTCGCTGGGGTCATGGACGGGGTACGTGAAGTCGGGCTCCTCGTCGGCGACGGCGAGAGTCGAGCCCTTCTCATTGGGGGCAGTGATGCCGGCCGCGCAGTGCGACAAGACACGCTTCGCTTCGATGGCTGTCCAAGTAGTTGTGTGTCGGCCACGGGCCCTCAGTGGACGACCGCGCGTCTGGCTGCGCTTCAGCCGGCGCAAAGTGCGCTCGTGATCGGCGGTGAGAACTCGCGCCTGGTGGAAGAGGTTCGCTGGAACGAGGCGGACGTCGAAATCCAGCCGCTCTTACAGCTCGACGTACCGAGGGCCGGAGCAGGCGGCATCATCCTCGAAAGCGGCGCGTTCATCGTTGCAGGAGGCGACGACGGGGCGAGCATTCGGGAGGATTTCGAGTTCTGCGTTCCCGCGACGCTCGAACCGCTATAGAAGGATGGGGTGGCGGCTCTCGAACCTGATACCCTCGGAATTCCCGCGCAGATGTTACGTAAACTGGAGAAGTACGAGGTCCTCGACGAGATTGGCCACGGTGGAATGGCAACCGTCTACCGAGCGCGCGATAGATCGCTCGACCGATTCGTCGCACTCAAGGTGCTGCACCCGCACCTGCAGCGAACGGCCGAAGCGCGAGCCAGGTTTACTCGCGAAGCCAAGAGCGTTGCGAAGCTGCGGCATCCGCACATCCTCGAGATCTACGACTACAGCGGCGAAACGTCCGATGAGACGTACATCGCGGCCGAGCTGCTGACCGGGCCGACACTGAAGGACTTCGTCCTGCAGCACAAGGAGGTGCCTCCAGAGGTCGCGGCCTGCATCTCGCTTCAGCTCGCCGATGCCCTTGGCGAGGCGCATGCGAAAGGCATCATTCACCGCGATGTGAAACCCGAGAACGTCCTGATCCACGAAGATCGCTGCGTGAAGCTCACCGATTTCGGCATCGCGCACATGGTCGATGCACACACGTTCACCGTCACCGGTCAGATCTTGGGGTCTCCCGGTCACATGGCGCCGGAGCAACTAGAGGGCGGAACCTGCGACGTTCGCAGTGACGTCTTTTCCTTGGGGACGGTGCTCTACTTTTGCGCGACCGGCCGCCTGCCGTTCATTGGCCGAAATCCGCATCACCTGCTGAAGCTTCTTCTCGGAGGCGAGTATCCCGACCCGTTGCGCGTACGTCCCGCGATGGGCGAGGATCTCGCCCGCATCGTGAACAAGGCTCTCGCTCGCGCCCCGGGCGACCGGTATCAAAGCGCCGCCGAGATGGCCGATGATCTGCGCCGATTTCTCGTCGAGATGGGTATCGACGATCCGGATGAGATGCTGGCCCGCTATCTTTCCGACCCGATCGCGGTGGCTCAGCAGCTGGACGAACAGTCGCTTCAAAGACTTCTCACGCTCGGCGAATCGGCAGCGAAAAGAGGCGACGTGCCGAAGGCGCAAGCCGTGCTGAGTAGGGCGCTCGCGATCGATGACGGAAACGACCGTGCTCTCAGGCTGCTTGGTTCCCTTGGTCGTCGCCGTCGCCGCAACACGTTGATCGCCGTTGCCCTGCCGGTCCTCGCGGTGGCCTTCGTGGGCGTGGGCTATGCCGCGTGGCTTCGAGGCGAGGTCGTGCCGGCCGCCACAGATGCGGGCGGCGCGGAGGACGAAATACAGATCGGCGCCCCGCTCGTTCCCGGTGAGGCGGAAGGGCCCAACGAGCCGCCCGACGTCCCGGCGGAGCCGAGCGCCACACCACAGTCCGCTGCCGCCGACCGCGCGACCCAGCCAGCCGTGCCCAACGGCAGGCGCTGGGTGGTGTTCAAGCCCACGCCTTCGAACGTGTCGATCAGCGTGGACGGCAGCCCTTCCAAACCGTACGGGCCCGACTTTCGGCGCATCCGCCTCAGGGTCGGCAATCACACTTTTCGTTTCGTCGGCGCGGAAGACTGCTGCAAGGATCGTGTCGTCCGCAGACGAATTCCCACCGGCGCGCGTGACTTCGAGCTGTCGGTGAAGCTCCGTTACAAGCCCGCGAGGCTGTATCTGAAGGGTCCCACTCCGGCCGATGCCACCGTTCGGATCACCCTTCCCGGCAATCGCAGGGTGTCCGGGCGAATTCGGGAGATTCTCCGAATCCCCATGAGCTCCCTACACGCCTCAGCGCAGGTCCGGATCAGCGCGCCCGGCTATCGCATCCACAAGAGCGTCGTGCGCCTGCGAGCCGGCGGCGATTTGACCGAGCACTCCTTCCAGCTTGAGAGCGAAGCAGAAACCCCGTAGAACCCGCGTAGGGTGATGCGGTGCACCGCGCTTTCCAGTTTGATCTTCGTGCTGATGGCTGCGTTCGCGCTGCCGGTGTCGGCCGACGAGCTGTCAGATTTCGAGTCTGCCCGGCGGAACTACGATAAGCAGAACTACACCAAGGCCGCGCGGGGCCTGGAGTCGCTCGTCGGCGGCGTCGTCCCACGGGCCACGAACCCGGTCGTGCGCCTCGAAGCCCGCAAATACCTCGGGGCGACCTACCTCTTCCAGGGCAAGAAGGACGCCGCCCGCGAGCAGTTTCGATCGCTCCTCGAAGAGGACCCCGACTACGACATCGACCCCGTCGCGTTTCCTGAGGCCGTCGTGCACACCTTTCAAGAGGTCAAGAGGGAGGTGTCTGAGGAGGTCGCGCGCCAAGATGCCCTGGAGGCTGCGCGCCAACAGCGTGAGCACTCCGACGAAGTCGAGGAGTTGATTCGGCAGCAGCAACGCATCCAAGAGCTCGAAGAGCTGGTCGCCACCGAAACCGTGGAGAAGGTGAATTCCCGCTGGATCGCGGCACTTCCCTTCGGAATCGGGCAGTTTCAGAACGAGGACCGGAAGCTCGGCATCATGTTTGCGGTCACCGAAAGCGCGTTTCTGGTTGCGTCGATCGCGACCTTCATCGGCCACAACTCGCTCCGCGACGAGAACCCCACACCGGAGCAGCTCGAACGTGCACAACGGGTCGAGAAGGCGCTCCGCATTGGCAACTGGGTCAGCGTAGGCGCGCTCGTCAGCTTTGGGGTCGCTGGCATCATCGAGGCGGAGGTCCGCTTCAAGCCAGTGATTCGGAGCACCCGCGAGCGCGACCTGCCCGCAGAAGCCGAAAGCTCGCGGGCCACCGGCGTCCAGAT
>JAUXFZ010000421.1 GCA_030622585.1 Myxococcales bacterium | reverse complement strand
GGCGTTGATGAGCTACTTCGAGCTCAGCACCGAGGAGCGCGAGGCGATCGGGATCAAGAACAACCTCGTGCGCTACGCGGTCGGGATCGAAGACACCGACGAACTGATCGCGGATGTGGTTGCCGCGCTCGACAGCACGGGCTGACGTATCGCCTTCGACACTGCGATTAGCCTCACAAAACTACGCTGCAACTCTTGTCCGCCACTGGAGGCGGTTCCCCCGGGAGCCCCCTGACAAAGGGTGCAAGTGCGCGAAATCGCTATTGACGCGCCTAGGTGCCTAGATATACTCAGCCCCCAATGGGAAGAGAATCGATGACGAAGTCGGAGCTCATCGACGCTGTAGCCCAGCGGACGAGGATCACGAAAAGCCGAGCTGAACACGTTGTAAACTGCGTTTTTAACGCAATGACCTCGGCGCTCGAGCAGGGAGAGGGGATCGAGATTCGCGGATTCGGGAGCTTCACGGTCCGCGCATACAAATCGTATAGCGGGCGAAATCCTCGGACGGGAAAGCCGGTTCCAGTTCCGGAAAAGCGTCTTCCGTTCTTCAAGGTCGGTAAAGAGCTCAAAGAGCTCGTCGATGGTGGCGTCCCCGATGACGGTGCCCCCGAACCTGGCGCGTAGGGGCGAGGGATGAAGCCCGAAGCGCAGCTCGCGGAGCTCAAGCGCGGTGTGGTCGACTTGCACGTCGAGTCGGAGCTCCTCGAACGTTTGAACGCAGGCAAGCCCCTCAAGATCAAGGCAGGTTTCGATCCGACGCGGCCCGACCTCCATCTCGGGCACACGGTGCTCCTAAACAAGATGCGTCAGTTTCAAGAACTGGGGCACCAGGTGGTGTTCATCGTCGGTGACTTCACGGCGCAGATTGGCGACCCCTCGGGGAGAAGCAGCACACGCCCCGTTCCGACGCGTGATGAAATCCTGGAGGGCGCGCGCACGTACGCCGACCAGGCGTTCAAGATCTTGGATCCTGCACGCACACAGATCGTCTACAACGGTGAATGGCTCGGGAAGATGGCGTTCGACGACGTCATTCGCCTCGCCGGCAAGTACACCCTCGCGCGTATGATGGAGCGCGACGATTTCAAGCGCCGTTGGGCGGAGCATCAGAGCATCTCGCTCCACGAGCTTCTCTACCCCCTCGCTCAGGCGTACGACTCGGTCGTGCTCGAATGCGACGTCGAGCTTGGCGGAACCGACCAGCTCTTCAATCTGCTCGTTGGCCGGGAGATCATGCGAGAAATGGGGCAACGTCCTCAGATTGTGATGACGACCCCGATCCTCGAAGGAATCAACGCGCGTTCCGAAGGGGGCAAAATCGTCGGTGCGAAGATGAGCAAATCGTTGGACAACTACATCGGCGTGGCCGAGGCGCCCAAGGACCAGTTCGGCAAGTTGATGAGCATCTCCGACGATTTGATGTGGCGCTACTACGAGTTGCTGTCCACTGAGCCTGCGCTCGAGGTCGAACGGCGAAAGCGCGCGTGTGCCGCCGGCGAGGCGAACCCGCGCGACGTCAAGATCGCACTCGGCAAGGAGATCGTCACCCGCTACCACGACGCTGAGCAGGCCGATGCGGCGGAAGCTTCCTGGCTCGCCCAGTTTTCCAAGCGCCAAGTCCCGGACGACATGCCCGAACACGAGGTCACCCTCGACGGGGACGCGGTCTGGGTCCCGAAGCTCCTCAGCGACATCGGCCTCGTGAAGAGCTCCAGCGATGGCCGCCGCCGCATCGAGCAAGGTGGCGTAGAAATCGATGGCGCCCGAGTAGTCGACCCCCAAGCCCAGCTCCCTAAAGGCCGCCGCTACGTCATCAAGGCGGGCAAACGGGCCTGGGCCACAGTCACGCTCAAGTAAGCACAGGATCCTCGGTTCCGACAGGGCGCAGCCCATCGGTTTCTCGCCGGAGAAGCCACGTGAGCGTGGGGGCTCGGGAGGCGACAAGAGGGTCGCTTGACTTATAGAGTTTACGTTGTAAATAGATCGTCATGGCTCGGGCGTCGTTGACGAAGGAGGAGTTGGGCGCGTTTCGGGGTCGCGCGGTGGCTGCTGCGACACGGCTCTTTGCCGAGCGCGGGTATCGCGGCATGACGTTGCGGTCGTTGGCGAAGGAACTCGGAGTGAGTCCGATGACGCCGTATCGGTACTTCGAGAACAAAGAAGAGCTCTTCGCGATGGTGCGGACCGCCGCGTTTCGGAGGTTCGCCGATGCGCAGCGTGATGCCGTCGGGGGCATCGAGGATCAGGAAGAGGCTCTTCGGGTGTTGGGAAGGGCGTATGTCAGCTTCGCGTTGGACGAACCCGATGCCTACCACATCATGTTCGAGCTTTTGCAAGCTCCTCCCGGGACGTATCCCGAGCTCGAGGCCGAGCAGGCCCGGGCGTTTTCCTATCTTCACGCAGCGGTGGAGGCGAGCGTGGAAGCGGGTTTCTTGGAGGGAGAGTCGCTTACGCGGGCGCACTACCTTTGGGCTCAGATCCACGGCCTGGTTTCCCTGCACCTCGCGGGTAAGCTCGTGATGGGCTGTTCGCTCGACGAGTTGGTATCGACGGTTTTCGAAAGGCCGGAAGCGGCGCAATGAGGCGCCTAGGAGAACGACATGCGAATCGGAACATCGTACAAGCACCATCCTGGCCTTGCCGATCAATGGGACGCCATCGTCATTGGCTCTGGCATCGGTGGCCTTTGCGTCGCAGCGACGATGGCCAAGCTCGCCGACAAGCGGGTCCTGGTCCTCGAGCGGCACTACACGGCAGGCGGCTTCACGCACACCTTCCGCAGGCCAGGGTACGAGTGGGATGTCGGGGTTCACTACATCGGCGATGTATCGGATCCCCGCCGAAGCGCGCGGAGGATCTTCGACTTCATCACCGACGGCCACCTCGACTGGGCGGACATGGGGGAGGTTTACGATCGCATCATCCTCGGCGAGAATTCGTACGACTACGTGAGCGGCCTCGAGAACTTTCGCGCACAGCTACACGAATACTTCCCGAGCGAGAAAGACGCGATCAATCAGTACCTGGAAAAGGTGCTGAGTACCGTCAAGAAGTCACAGCTCTTCTTTGCCGAAAAGGCCGTGCCACCATTCGTCTCGAAGCTTTTCGGCGGAATGATGCGTCGCGGGCTGCTCAAAGACTCCATGCGGAGCACCCGTGAGGTCCTCGAGGAGCTTACGCAGAATCAAGAGTTGATAGGGGTGCTCACCGGCCAGTTCGGCGACTATGGGTTGGTTCCATCCGAGAGCAGCTTTTTCATTCACGCGATGGTCACGAGCCACTATTTCCGCGGCGCTGCGTATCCCGTCGGCGGCTCCGCGCGGATCGCCGAGACCATCCTCCCGGTGATCGAGCGTGCGGGTGGCGAGGTCATCACCAACGCAGAAGTCGAGGAGATCATCCTCCAGGATGGACAGGCGGTCGGCGTCAAGCTGCTCAACGGCCGCGAGCTCCGCGCGCCCACGGTGATCAGCGATGCCGGGGCTGTGAACACCTTCTCGCGCTTGCTGCCGGAGGACGCTGCGAAGGCCACGGGGTTCCCGAGC
>JAUXFZ010000171.1 GCA_030622585.1 Myxococcales bacterium | reverse complement strand
ATCGACTGCGCGAGCGCCGCGGTCTCCTTCGGGTCTGCGCCAAGCGCCGACACGATGTCGACCCAGTCGAGCGCGTGCAGGTGATAGAAGTGGATCACGTGGTCCTGGATGCACTGGGACGCCATGATCAGATTGCGCAGTATTCGCGCGTTGGGCGGCGGCTTGGCGCCGATCGCGTCTTCTACCGCGCGGATGGAAGCGGTCGCGTGCACCGTCGTGCACACGCCGCAGATGAGCTGAGTGAAAGCCCAGGCGTCACGCGGGTCGCGGCCTTGGAGGATGATCTCGATCCCCCGGAACATGGTCGATGAAGACCAAGCGTCTTTGACTTGACCTCCCTCGACTTCCGCCTCGATGCGCAGGTGGCCCTCGATGCGAGTCACTGGGTCGACAACGATATGGGTCATCCTTCGCCTCCTTCATCGGTCCGCGCAGGCGGCCCCTCGGGCGCGTGGTCGCCCCCCGTTCCAACGAGTTTCTTTCCGAGATGCACCAACGTGTGCGTGGCAAACGCGGTGGTGACACCGATGGTCGCCCAGAAGCCGACCTTGTCGATGTCCGAGCCCGTGCCGAAGCCAGGGAACCCTGGGAGATGCGCGTAGAACGGCGTCATCTTGTCCCAGAAGTCCGGTTCTGCGCAGCCGATGCAACCGTGGCCGCATGCGACCGGCCAGCTCGTGTTGTCGTTCCAACCGATGTTGGGGCAGTTCTGGAACGAGACGGGGCCTTTGCAGCCCATCTTGTAGAGGCAATGGCCATCGCGATGCGCTTCGTCGCCCCACTGTTCGACATACTGTCCCGAGTCGTAGTGAGAGCGCCGCTCGCAGTTGTCGTGAATCGATTTTCCATACGCGAAAATCGGGCGATTCAGCTTGTCGAGGGCTGGGAACCTTCCGTACGTCAGGAAGAAGACGAGCGTTGCGGTGAGGTTCTGTGCGTTCACGGGACAGGCCGAAAGGTTGATCAGCGTTTTGATCCCGGGCACCGCATCGGAGACGCCCAGGGCGCCCGTTGGATTCGGCGAGGCCGCGGGGATTCCGCCAAACGAGGCGCAGGTGCCGACTGCAATCGTGGCCAGCGCGTTGCCGCAAACCTCGTTGGCAATATGCAGTGCCGATTTCCCACCGATGGTGCAGTACGCGCCGTTTGCCCCCGTCGGGATCGAGCCCTCGACGACGGCGAGGTATGCGCCCTTCTGATTCTCGACGACCGAGCGAAGGTTCTCTTCCGCCTGGTGACCGGCTGCCGCCATGATCACCTCGTGGTAGTCGATCGAGAGCAGATCGAGGATCACCTCCGCTGCGGTAGGCTTACTCGCGCGAAGGAACGATTCGGTGTTGCCCGCGCAATCTTGGAAGTTGAGCCACACCAAGGTGGGCTTGGGTTTGTTTTCGAGCGCCTCGGCGATTGCCGCCGTGGCTCCCTTTGGCAAACCAAACATCACAGCCATCGCGGAGCAGAAGCCCATGAACTCGCGTCGTGATACGCCGCGTGCTTCTAGCTCCCGACGAAAGTCGCTTCCCAGTTCATCCATCGCGTCCTCCCTGCCGTTCGAAAGCAAAGGTCGCGGCAGCACGCTTGACAGCCGCCGCTCGAAGGGACTCTACCCCGACAAAACCGACGGAAACAAGCGCCTCGTTGCTGTTGACGATTCTTTTCTATACCGGATGCGGTTCTTGCGTTCGCTGGTTTTGACGCGCAGGATTTGCGCCGATCTTGGTGGGCGACGGGTGCTCAGGTAGCATCGTAGGTAGATGTCTTCCGCTGCAGAAGAGTTCCGCTTTTTCGACGTCGTGCAGGGCTACATGGAAGAGGCGGCCGAGCTGACCGACCTGCCGGCGCACGTGAGGCGAATCCTGGCCGAACCCAAGAACGAGCTGATCGTGCATTTCCCTGTGCGGATGGACGACGGGGAGACCCGCATCTTCAAAGGGTACCGCATTCAGCACAACAACCTGATGGGTCCCTACAAGGGCGGTATGAGGTATCACGAGCAAGTCAGCCTCGACGAGCTCAAAGCCCTGGCGACGCAGATGACCTGGAAGTGTGCATTGCTCGGGGTCCCGTTTGGCGGCGGCAAGGGCGGCATCAAGTTCAACCCTCGCGAACACTCGCACGAGGAGCTGCAGCGCATCACGAGACGATTCACCCACGCGCTCGGCAGCAATATCGGCCCGTCACACGACATTCCCGCACCGGACATGGGGACCGGCGCCCAGACGATGGTTTGGATGATGGATACCTATATCAACACCGGGCCGACCTACGACAAGAACGACCAACGCGCCGTCGTGACGGGCAAGACGATTAACTCAGGCGGGTCCGAGGGCCGCGAGGCGGCCACCGGGCAGGGTGTGGTCCACTGCATCAAAGAGTGGGCGCGGGAAGCACGCTTCGACCTCGCGGGCGCCACCGCCATCATTCAAGGGTTCGGTAACGTCGGGTCCAATGTTTCTCTCCTGCTCTCCAAGCTCGGTGTCTCTACGATCGCGACGGGCGATCATACCGGCTACTTGCGGAACGACGAAGGCTTCAACGCGCACAAGCTTCAGGACTACGTGCGTGTCAACGGGTCGATCGAAGGATACCCGCGCGGCCAGAAGATCACGCGCGATGAGTTCTTCGAGACCAAGGCAGACCTGTTCATTCCTGCGGCTCTTCAGAACCAAGTCGGTGAGAAAGAAGCGACCAACCTGGACGTTCGGCTGATCGCAGAAGGCGCGAACGGACCCATCAACCCCGAGGGCGGGGCCGTTCTCGCCGATCGGGGGATCTCCGTCATCCCCGACATTCTGGCGAACTCCGGCGGCGTCACCGTCAGCTATTTCGAGTGGGTGCAGAACCGGAACAGCGAGCACTGGGATGCTGAAGAAGTGCAGCGACGGCTGCTTCATATGATGCGCCGCGCGTACCAGCGCACGATGTTCTATGCCGCTGAAAAGAAGGTGAATGCCCGCATCGCGGCTTACGCTCTCGCGCTCGAGAGCCTTGCCACCTCGTACGAGGAACGCGGCATTTTCCCCTAGCATATCTGGAAATTCTGGACCTGTTGCCGGACTGCCGGCCCCGGCAAGCGCCTTGACAATTCGGCCCCGCGCAATCACTTGCAAGAGTCATGGTTGCACAGGCGGTGTTCGAAGGAGCCATCCCGGCTGAAGGCGTCGAGGACTTGCTCGGCGGCCTGGAAGAGATCGGGACGACCGGTGTGCTCGCGTTCCAAAGCGCTGCCGGCTCGGGCTCGATTCGCCTCGTGCACGGACAGGTCGCGGACGCCTCGACCACCGCCGATGAAGAACGCGCGCTCGAAGTTTTGCTTTCGCTGCGAGACGGCGAGTTTGCGGTCTACCCGAAGCTCCCGCACCTGCCCATCTCGCGAGGCACGGACTCGACGCGTCGCGGCTCGCTCGCAGTACACCCGCCAGCCGATCTGATGCGCTACTGCGAGAACGCGGGCCTCACGGGCAGGCTGTTGCTGGAGCTCCGTGGGAGGCTCGCGATCGGATATTATGAGAAGGGCGAGCTGAGCGACGTGAGCATCGATGGCGGGACGGCGGCCGACTTCGTCATCGCCCTCGAGTGGACTGATGGGACGTTTCGCGTGGACGCAGTGCCGCCCCCCCGGGAGACTTTACCGCCGGCGCTTCGTGACAAGACATCGCAGGCGCCTCCAAAGAATCCCACGGCGCTCCCGCTCCTAGCGGCCTTCGAGGAGGGCCTCGCCGCGATGGGCCGGTCGGACACCACGCCGGTTTCGGGACTCAGCCCGCGCATGGAAGATGCGGACGAGGATGCCACGATCCGCATCATTCGGAGGCCCGGCGAGGACGCGCGAGATGAGCGGGCCGAGTCCTGGCACGCCCTCGACTATTCTCCCTCCGTCCCGCAAGAATCTGATACAACTAGCCCCGTGAAGATGAAGGACGACGGAAGGCAGATCGGTTTCTGGCCGACTCTTGGATGGGTGGGCGTGGTGTTCGTAGTGGTGGCCGCGTGCCTCTGGCTCCTTTCGGCGCTCCCGCCACTCGGGTAGTCTGGCCGTCGTGAGCCCGCGCTTGCGACCGAGTTGCCGGCTTCCGAGCCAAATCGCCAGCCTGATCGTCCTTTGGGCTCTGTTGAGCTCGCCAGGGGTCAGCAGTGCGCAGGGCTCCGATCCAAAAGGGGAGCCCTACCGTCCGGGCGACGTGGTGGCGGTGCCCGCCACGGACGACGAAAGCGCCGATGAGGAATTCCGTGATCCCTATGGTGTGGCCAGCGAAGCCCGCCATGCCGATCAGATTTCCTCTCAGGTTCGCTACGTGCTCGAGGGCATCGTCGTCAGCGGCAACGAGCGCACGAGGGCGCACACCGTTCGCAAGTTCATCCCGTTGAAGCAGGGCGACTTCCTGGATCCAGAGTCCCCCGAGTTGGTGGCCACCGAGTGGCGGTTGATGGGGACGGGTTGGTTCGACAGCGTCGACATTCGGCTCGAGCGCGGTGCAGAGCGTGGGTACGTGGTGCTCGTCGTCGACGTCGAAGAGCGTAACACGGTCATCATCGAGCAACTGGTCGCCGGCTTGTCGGAGGGGGTTCGAAGGACGACCGACCGCGGGCGCACTCTGTTTCCTTGGCTCGGTTTCAAGATCACCGAGACCAACCTTGCCGGTTTGGGTATCCGCCTCTCCGGCACCGCGCTGCTGAGCGAGTTCCAGCAAGGCGGACGGCTGGATCTTCGCTACCCCAAGCTCATCAAGAACGAGTACGGGATCCGGTTTGGTACCTTTTTTCTCAATGGGCGGGAGTTCTACGGGAACCAACCTTTGGTGAGCGTTCCGTGCGGTTTGCCGACCTGCCCGGGCACCTCGGTCGTTCAAAACGCGGTGGTTCGCTATCGGCGCGGTGGTTTCATGGTGGGCACCGAAAAGGACTTCACCAGCAAGCTCCGCTACACCCTCGATTGGGTGGGTGACATCGTTAGCGTCCTCGACCGGCCCGAGGCCGCGAGTGAGCGCACAGGCAACGACGTCACGCCGATCGATTTCGCGATTCAGGATGGCCGGAGTTTCGCGTCCTCCATCCGGTTCGCGTTGGTGTTCGACAAGCGAGACGACCCGGGGCTGACCAAGGAGGGCGTGATTTTTCGTGGCGTCGTCACGGCCGGCACGCGTTTCCTCGGTAGTGACTACGACTTTCTTCAGCTCGAAGCGTCGGTGCGAAGATGGTGGCGACTCCCCTGGAACCACACGATCCGAATCGGAGCGTTCGGCGGCGCAGCCTTCGGCAACACGCCGTTCTTCTATCTCTTTCACATCTCCGACCTGACTGACCTCATCCCATCGCGCTTCCTCGAGATGCAACTCGATGCGCGCCAGCCACCCAATCTGCTGAACACCTCGATCGAGAACAACTATCTCGGCGAGCTCGCGTGGCGTCTCGACATTGGGTACAACATTCCCGTCTACGAGCGCGTTCGAGACCGGGGGCTGCGCGAAGTCAATCTGTACACGCTCATCGGCCTGTATGGGCTCGCCGACCTTCGGGATCCCCGCACCGGCCTTAGCGGGTACTCGGGCTTTTCCCGCTTTCCGATCGACTTGACCTTTGATTTTGGCTTCCGATTCGACACGCGAGTCGGCGTCTTTCAAGTGGGCTTCTCGACGCTCCTGGGGTTCACCCGCCTGTGAGAACCTGGCTTGCAGCACTGATCTTGCTGGTCGCGACGGTTGGTCATGCGCAAATGCCGCGACGCGATTTCAGCGTTACCTGGTCGCGTGGCGCCCCGAAAGTGTCTTTCTCGGCGCGGGACCTTGCAGACGAGCGCGTCCGCCAGGAGCTGTCGAGTGGCTTGCGCAAGCGTCTGGTAGTCACGGTGGGATCTCACCTGAAGGGCTCCGATTCGCGGATGACCGTGCGGCAGTTCGGCTGCGACGTGACCCTCGATCTTTGGGGTGACGATTATCTCGTCCGTATCGGCAACCACAGCGAGCGGCTCAAGACCCTCGATGACGTGCTCAACCGATGCCTGGTCGTCGAAGGTCTATT
>JAUXFZ010000413.1 GCA_030622585.1 Myxococcales bacterium | reverse complement strand
GCCCCGAAGCGGCAAGATGGCCTGCGTCTTGCGGTCGCGCCCCTGTTTCGCGTTGCCACCGGCGCTGTCCCCTTCGACGAGGAACAGCTCGCTGTCATCGGGGTTGGTGCTCGAACAGTCCGCGAGCTTTCCGGGGAGGTTCAACCGATGACTGATCGCCGTCTTTCGCGAAACCTGCTGGCTCGCTGCGCGGCTGGCAGCCCTCGCGCGCGCCGAGATGATCACGCGTGCGATAATCGACTCCGCCGAAGTCTTGTTGTTGAGCAACCACTGCTCGAATGCCGTTCGCACCGACGTCTCGATCGGCGCCGTGATCTCGGGATTGTTGAGCCGATCTTTCGTCTGCCCTTGGAACTGCGGTTCCTCCACATACACGCTCACTAGGGCCACGAGCCCTTCACGGATGTCGTCCGCGGTGACCTTCACGCCCTTGGGCGTGAGCTTGTGAGTGTCCATGTGGTTGCGGATGGCCTTCGACAGCCCCTGCTTGAAACCGTTCTCGTGCGTGCCGCCAGACCCTGTCGGAATCCCGTTCGCGTACGATCGGATCAGCTCATCGGTGGCTTCGGTCCAACGCAGCGCAACCTCGAGCCGCGGCTCACTCTCGTTGTCGGCGGTGAACGCCTCGGGGTGTACCGATGGCTTTCCGCGCTCGAGTACCAGCTTGTCGAGGAAGTCGACGATCCCGCCAGGGTGCTCGAACTCCTGACGGTCGCCGGTCTTCGCGTCGACGAATACGATCTTGAGACCTCGATGAAGATAGCTCTTCGCCTCCAGGCGCTCGGCGACCCGCTTCGCGTCGAAGGCTGCGCGTTTCCCGAAGATGTCAGCGTCAGGTCGAAAATGAATCGAGGTGCCGCGCTTGCTGGTCTTCCCGCCCCGCTTGAGCTTCGCGCTCGCCTTCCCGCGCTTGTAGGGCTGCGAGTAGGTCTTGCCCCCGCGCCAAACCGTGGCCGTCAGATCCGAAGATAGCGCATTCACAACCGATGCCCCGACGCCGTGAAGACCACCCGCCACTTGATAGCTCGTCCCCTCGAATTTTCCGCCAGCGTGCAGCGTCGTGAGGATCAGCTCGAGTGCCGACTTTTTGAACTTTGGGTGGGTATCGACAGGAATGCCGCGACCGTTGTCCGTCACGGTGGCGCCGCGGTGGTCTGCATCGAGCTCCACCTCGATGCGCGACGCGTGCCCATTGATGGCTTCGTCGACCGAGTTGTCGACGATCTCCCACAGCAGGTGGTGGTAGCCGTGAGCGTCGGTGCCCCCGATGTACATCGCGGGCCGCTTGCGCACCGGCTCGAGCCCCTCGAGAACATCGATGTCCTTGGCGGTGTACGCCACTAGTCCTCCGGAAAGATGGGAATCTCGGGTTCTTGGTAGACTTCGCCTTCGACGGCCCCGCGCGTGAAGAGCTGAAAGCCCTTTCCGCCCCGCGACACGACCTCGTACTTGCGAAGCGTGATTCGATAATCGCTTCCGCCCTCGCGCTTGGCAATCAGAACGTCGTCGTCGTAAGACAACACACGTGCCGCCAGGACTTCGTCATCTTTTTGCAGCTTGATCAGCATGACTCCGCGTCCCGCGCCAGCGAGTAGCGATACATCCTCCGCCTCGCAGACGAGTGCGCGGCGTTGCTTCGTCACACAGGTGAGGCAGTCCTCTTCGGAGACCGGCGCCACGTAGATCACCTCGTCGCCTTGCTTCGGCCGGGTAAATTTGCGGCCCGAACGCGTGGAAGGCTCCCGATGGACACGGAGCGAGAAGCGCAACGCGAGCCCCCCGCGCGTCACGGCGACCGCATACGGCGGCTCCGGTTCCTCGGACTCTTCATCGAGCGGCGGCACTTCCAAGAAGCGAGCATCGAAGCCCAGCGCACCGACGATTCGCTCCCCGTCGGCCATCTTGAACATCGTCTGCAGTGGCGTGCCGTGCCCTGTGGTCGCAGCGATGTCGACGATCCGGCTGACGTAGCAGACGCCTTGGCTACTGAAGAACGCCACCGTGCTCTTGGTCGAGCCGGCAAGGACGGCCAGCACCCGGTCACCCTTCCGCACACGCGTCGACGCGACGTCCTTCACGCGCTGCTGGCGCTTCACCCAGCCCTGCTCGGTCACCACGACCATCGCGTCCTCATCAACGATGAACGCTTCCGCGTCGAACTCGGGCTCGTCCAGCTTGGCTGTGATACGCGTGCGGCGCGGGTCGGCGTAGGTGGAGGCTAGCTCCCGGAGCTCCGCCCGCACCAGCTTCCACCGCGCCGCCGGGCTCTTGAGCAACTTGTGCACGCGGCCGGCTTCCTTTTGTTTCTGCCCCAGCTCGGACCGAATCTCGAGCATCTGTAGCTTTGCCAGACGGTAGAGCTTGAGCTCGAGGATCGCATCGACCTGCAGCTCGTCGAGCTTGAACCTCTTCATCAGCTTCTGAGCCGCGTCCTGTTTACCCTCCGACCGCCGAATGATCCGAATCGCCTCGTCGAGAGCATCGAAGATGATGACGAAGCCTTCGAGAACGTGGATGCGCTTGAGAAGCTGGTCGAGCTCGAACTCGAGCCGCTTGGTGACGACCTCCATCCGGAAGTCGAGGAAGTGCCGAAGAATCGCCTTGAGGCCAATGCGCTGCGGTGCCGCCACGTCGGGATTGGAGGTGGGGACGAGGCAGGTGAGGTTGACCTGAACGCTGGTCTGAAGCGGCGTGTGCTTATAGAGGTACGCCATGATGAGCTGCGGGTCGGCGTCCTTCTTCATCTCGCACACGATGCGGCAGTCGTCCGTGCTCTCGTCGCGCACATCGAGCAGCCCCGGCAGCCTCTTCGCGATGATGACCTCGGCGATCTTCTCGACCACCGTGCTGCGCTCGACGGAATAGGGGATCGACTGAATCACGATCGCCGGGTTGCCGCTCCGAGGCTTCTCGGTCTTCCACTCGCCCCGCAGCTTGAGCGACCCCTGCCCGGTCTCGTACGCGGACACCAAGTCGGCCTTCGTGCTGATCAGCTCCCCGCCAGTCGGGAAGTCGGGGCCTCTGACGAACTTCATCAACTGTTTGGTCGAGAGGTCCCCGTCGATGAGCGCCACACAGGCCTGAATCACCTCGGCCAAATTGTGAGGCGGAATCGAGGTTGCCATCCCAACCGCAATGCCCTGCGAGCCATTTACCAACAGGTTCGGAAAGCGCGCAGGCAGGACAATCGGCTCGAACAACCGCCCGTCGTAGTTCGGTCGAAAGGCGACGGTTTTCTTCGGGAGCTCGAGGAGAAGCTCATCGGCGAGCTTTTGAAGGCGAGCCTCGGTGTAGCGCATCGCTGCCGCAGAATCCCCATCCGGCGAGCCGAAATTGCCGCGGCCATCCACCAGCGGCTCCCGCATGGCGAAGGGCTGTGCCATTCGGACGAGGGCGTCATAGATCGCCGTGTCCCCATGCGGATGGAACTTGCCCATCACATCGCCGACGATCGCGGCCGACTTCCGATGCTTGACGTCGCTCCGCAGATGAAGCTCGTGGTACATCGTGTACAAGATTGGCCGCTGCACCGGCTTGAGCCCGTCGCGGACATCAGGCAGCGCGCGCGACGTGATGACGCTCAGCGCGTAGTTCAGATACCG